>JAHDPS010000062.1 GCA_018434225.1 Bacillota bacterium | reverse complement strand
TTGAACGACCTCGATCCGGCGATCGCATGGATCAGATCCGGTGTGATTATCACTATGTCGGCCGCCTGCCCCTTGGCGGCCGTCATGTCGGCGTTGGTGATGCGCGCCTGGATCCCGTGCCTTTCCAGGACCTCCCTTGCATTGTACTTCAACATCAGGCTCGACCCCACGCCGACAGCGCAGATAGTCATGATTGTGATCCTATCAACCATCAGGATCCCCCCACTCCCACGAGCGGAACCGAAATATCGACGACCCTTTGTGTCAGGGCGATCCCTTGCGTGAAGGCGCTCACGGCGTCAGCCCCAGAATCCTCAGGGCACCGCCCGTTAGTATCGCCGTCCAGCAGAAATCGGGATCGCCGAAGGTGATCGCCTTCGCCAGGGCGACGTGCGTAAACGGCCACGCCAGCACAGGGAGGATCGTGAACAGGACCCCGTTGAGGCACGCCCCTATGATCGCCCCGCGCCGCCCGCCGGTGGCATTGCCGAACACCGCCGCCGTCGCTCCCATGAAGAAGTGCTGGTGCATCGGGGGCACCACCAGGACCCCACCCGCAGCCCTCATGGCGACCGTTGTGACTAATCCCGCCAGCGTCGAGCACAGGAATCCGATAATAACGGCGTTGGGGGCAAACGGATATACCGCGGGACAATCAAGAGCGGGAATAGCCCCGGGGACAAGCCTCTCCGCAATCCCATCGAACGCGGGGACGATCTCCGCCAGCAGCATCCTGACACCCGTCATGATGATAAGCAATCCAGCCCCGAAGCCGAGCCCCTGCATGATTGCGAATACGATCCAGTGTTGCGAGATCTTGAGTTCAGTTGCGATGTAATCCGGACCCGCCATAGCGCCCACAATCAGAAAGAATATGGCCACGACAAGCGATGTGATAGCGACAGTTTCTTTGAGGAACTGCAGCGACTCCGGCAACTTGGTCTCCTCGATGCTGGTCCGTTTGTCTCCAAACAACCTTCCGGCCAGCCCCGCCAAGAAGTATCCTGTCGCCCCGAAGTGCCCTATGGTCATGCGCTGGCCCCCGGTAATCTCCCGCGTATAGCCCCTCGTCAGAGCGGACAGAGCCGAGTACAGGACGCCGCTCACGATAGAGCCTATTAATATGGTAGCCAGCGGCGACAGCCGGGCAGCCTGCAACAGCAGCACTAGCAGGACGGATTCATACAGGACGTGGTGACCGGATAGAAAGATGTACCTCCAGCGAGTCACCCTGGCCAAAAGGACATTGATGAGAAAGCCACCAAGCATGACCCAGGCGACCAGGTTTCCGACCTGCTCCATCGCCACGGCAACGAACACCTCGTTGCTGGGAAGCAACCCTTCAACGCCGAAGCCCCGCTGGATCATCGGTCCGAGTTGGTCCAGCGTATGTATGACCGCCCCTGCGCCCGCGAACATCACGAGGACACCGACCACGGTCTTCACGGTTCCCACTAGGATATCGCTGAGCCGTTTTCCCTGGGCGATCAAACCGACGAGGGCCACTATGCCGATAAGGATCGCCGGGTTGCCGACGAAATCGGTCACGAACTGCACCATCCGTTATCCCTCCTGTTCATTTCACTCACGCCCAGCAACCAACCCGCCCGGGTCTATTCACCCAATGCCTTCCGAATGGCGGCCACCACCTCATCCACGTCCACGATGCTCTTGACCCCCACGACTTTGTGCCGGCTGTCCGCGGGCACCCTGCAACGCAGGGCATCGGCGAACTCCGTCAGTGATACCCAGAGGTCGCTTAACATCGACGGGGCACTCGTGAGATCGGACACCTCGACCGTGGCCTTTACGCCGAGTCTCGCCAATGCCTTGCGCACAGTCAACCTCAGAATGTGGCTGGACCCCAATCCAACGCCGCAAACCACCAGTATCTTCACGCGCTCCCCCCTTGCCCACGTCCAGCAGAGACATCCTAATCGAGTTCCTCCGGGACCTCCACCTCCTTGACCATCTCAATGATTTGCCGCGGGTCCGCGCTCTCGAGCAGCATCCTCATCCGCTGTGAATCGGAGAGTATCGCCGCGAGCTGGGCCATTATCCCCAGATGACGGTTGTTGGACTCAGCCGCAAACGCCAGAACAAGGCGAACGGGGTTCGTCTCCTTCCCAGGGAAAACAACCGGGGTCCGCAACCTGACGAGACTCGCCCCAACGCGCCTGACCCCGCATTCGGGCCTGGCGTGCGGCATGGCTATCCCCGGGCCGACGACGATGTACGGGCCGACCTCCTTCACGAGCGATATCATCGCGCCGATGTACTGCTCCTCGACGTATCCGGCATTCACCATGAGGCGTCCCGCCTCAGTCACAGCCTCCTCCCAGGTTTCTGCATCGACATCGAACTGGATGGTATCGTCGGTGAGTACATCCTGTAGCATATATGGACCTCCGCTTTCCGCCGCGGCCTTACTAACCCCCACTCCCGCGGACGATCTCTTCCTCTGTTTGCCGCTCACACGGTTCAGCGCGGATTCGATTTCGCGAGTGTCATCGTCGCTCATGACGGGTTCGACGAGCACGACTTCCGCGCCGCTCACCTTCAAGGGAACGGTTGTGATCACGACCTCCGCGCCGCTCGACAGTGCTACCGATGCAGCCTCCGAGGCAGGCGCAACTCCCACGATCTCGATGTAAGGAAAACGCCGCACGATGGACGTCCTCAATAGCTCGGAAGTCCCCACCCCGCTGGGACACACTAGAACGGCACGAATCGGCCGGGGTCCGGTGAGACGTTCGAGCGAGGCCCCGAGATGCGCCGCCAGGTACCCGACCTCCTCTTCCGGTATACGCACCCCCGTCTCTTCCTCAAGATAACGGCTGGCAATGCCCGCCACGTAAAATAGCAAGGGGTGTCGTTCCTTGATGAGGTCGAGTATTGGATTCCTTGTACATAGCCCACAGCGCAGTCTCTGGACGGCCGGCTGAAGGTGAATCGCGAGGCTGAGAACGAGCTGCTCGTCGTTCTCCAGAGGGGCCGATAGAATCGCTCCCGCCCTGCTCGCGTACTGCCTGGCTAGTTCCACGATGGAAGAGTCCACCGGAGGCCCGTTGGCCGTAGAAAACCTCGACTCGCCGGCGTCCCCGGGCGCGCGCGCCCTGGGCGCCGTTCTCACCTTCGCCCCTAGGAGATGAAGCGCGATGTACGCCGCCTCCATCTCCGGCATGTCGAGCCCGAACACCTCCGAGATCCTCGAAGTGATATCCCTCGCGACGGAGTATTCTTGCGCGGACTCAAGGCCCGGCGGCCTGACCGGGAGCATATCCGCGTAATTCCCATCCCGCAGCCGCTTCACGGCGACCGCCACGTGAAATACGATCCCGACAACGGAACTCTCGGCGATCGGGTACGCCAAGTCCTTGACGGCATCTCGAACGATGCCCTCGACAAGTCCGAGGTCTACATCGACCCCCAAACCCAGGAACTTCCCGATGAGGCCCGAGTCCATGTTCCTGTTGGAAGCCCACCTATACAGCAGGCTGGTCTCCCCCACCGCGTTCAGGAGCATGTCTGCCAGGCACTGCCGCATTCCCAGTTCACTTCCCGCGACCCGGTACAACCCTCTGGATGAGATGAGTGACACGCTTCGCACCTGCAACCATGCCCTGGCTCTTGCGATATCTCTCCTTGCAGTGGTGGGGGAAACGTACATTCTGCGACAGATAATCCCTAGAGATATCCCTTCGTTCTCGTGCAGAAGCCACAGGATGAGTCGCTGAATCCTTGATTCCCTCGTGGCAAGGGGCGAGGTGTCCGTCGTACTCAGTAACCTCTTGAGATCGGCGGGACCCCCATCATCCAACCCTTCGATGCTTATGCCAACGCGAGGCCGGCGTGACAGCCGCAATCCAGCTTGCTCCAGGCGGGCCTCAAGATCACCAAGGTCATAACGAACAGTCCTGGCACTGACCCCAAGGTGAGCGGCAATCTCCCGGATCGTTATGGGTCCTCCTGATTCGGCCAGGTACTCGGCCAGGGCCGCCAGCCTTACGTTCAGGTTCATGATCATGCCGCCTTTCCCGCTCCGTTTCGGATCTTCATGGCCGTCGCCCTCCGTTCCTGCGCTGAATGACGCCGGGATCCGCTCCAATCCAATGTGGCAAAAACGGCCCGCGGGAGTACGACGGGATTGAAGGAATCCCCGCCATCCGGCCGGAAAGTGGTCTTCTTTGGAAGCCTTTGGAGGACAAGTTACGGGAGTTGGAGAGGGAGTCGCCTTGAAACTGAAGGTGCTGGTCACGGCAGTCTCCTTTGGACGAACATCGACTGAGCCCGCCGCGCTCCTCGAGAACGCGGGGTGCGAGATCATTCGTAGCTCGTTGAGTCGCCCCATGAATGAGGAGGAACTATTGGCCGCCGTACCCCAAGTGGATGCGATTATTACCGGAGCCGACATAATCACACGACGGGTGATAGAGTCCGCAAGACGGCTCAGGGTCATCGCCAAACACGGAGTGGGCGTCGATAACATCGACGTACAATGCGCCACTGAACGCGGGATCGTCGTGACCAACGCGCCCGGAAGCAACGCCGATTCGGTAGCCGACCTCGCATTCGGCCTTATGCTTGCGCTGGCCCGACGAATTCCCCAGGCCGACCGGTTCACGCGCAGCGGGGAGTGGGACAGGTTCATCGGCGTGGAGGTTTGGGGGAAGACCATCGGGATAGTCGGCCTCGGGCGCATCGGCAAGGGGATCGCCGTGCGGGCCAGGGGCTTCAACATGGAAGTCCTGGCCTGCGACGTGTTCCACGATGAGCCCTTCGCAATCGCCCAAGGTATCACCTTCGTCTCGTTCGAGGAACTCCTGGGGCGCGCCGATTTCGTAACGTTGAACGTGCCCCTCGGTCCCGATACCAGGGGAATGGTTAACTCTCGAACCCTCCGATTAATGAAGCGGGGGGCATACCTCATCAATACGGCGCGCGGGGAAATCGTGGACGAAGCCGCCCTGGCAGAGGCGCTGCAAAACGGCCTCATCGCGGGCGCGGCCGTGGACGTCTATGTGAAGGAGCCCCCGGGGGAAAGCCCGCTGTTTTCCCTGCCCAACGTCATTGTAACGCCCCACATGGGCGCTCACACCGCGGAGGCGGCCCGCAATGCGGGATTGGTCGCGGCCAATTGCGTCGTGGACGCGCTGGCAGAAAGACGTCCGGCCCACCTGGTGAATCCGCAGGTGTACAGCGTCAAACGGGCCATACCGGCCGACGCCGGGTCACTCACGGCGGGTCACTCTTGTCCGACCAGGCGGAGGCGGTGCTCCGCAGTGAATAGCCGGTGAATAGCGGTGGCTCAGGCCCAAAGTTACGGCAAAGACGAGCCTGTAACCTACCCTCGATGGTGCCGCCGAAGGCGGCATGGGGATCTAGTGGGTATACTCAATGAGTCTAATCTCGCCGATCCTTTTCTGAATGGCATCTTTAATTTTTGCCGCATGGCGACAGGGAAAACCATTTGGGTTCCCCCTTGTTATACAGGAAGCCATTACGATAGTATCCGCCCCACGCTTCACCATTTCCGCGGCCCTTGCCACCGCTTTTTTCCCAGGACAGCCGCCGCAAGTGTTGACCCCAATTATCACTATGTCCCCTTCAATACCTTCGAAGGCACACTTTTTTTCTCTCATTATCTTAAAATCGGTGGCCGCTGGGCACGTCTCCTCTGTTTTCATGCACCTGATTAAGCCGACCTTCATAATTGTCTTCCTCCGAGCATCTCCTAATGTATGTATCAATGATAACACACGCGGGGGGCGGGAACAGCCGGACTAGTGTTTATTTTCAGCTAATAGGAGGATTCCAGCGATATGCACAGTATTCTTCCTCAAAACGAGAGCGTGTTCGCCGGGATGATGATCGCGGGAGCCTTCTTCTCAGTGATCATGTGAGTGCAACCCGCGATAGGACCTACCTTGGAGAGACACCCGTCTGGCGACATAGGCGGGTCACCGAAGGGGCAACTTCGAGAGAAGGAAACTCTCAGGTAAAAGGACAAGGGGGACTGGCATCAGCAGTCGCCCTTTTTTGTATGGAATCCTGGTTTCAGGGAGGTGACTGCAATATGCTGGACTCCTCGTGAACGATCCCTAGGCGGAACTCTCCCAGACAAGTGCGTTCAATTCTCGAGGCTCGGCGATTCTGGAGAAGAACATACGAGAGGAGGAGCACGATGAAGGAGGCAAAGGTCCCAACATACAGGAAGTTCACCAACCCCTATTATGAGGCGTACCCGGAGGGCGAGTATTGGGAGAAGTGCAAGCCGGTAAGGGACAAGACCGCACTGCTGATCATTGATATTCAGAAGCACTACCAGGTCATCGCCACCGAGCTCAGGGATAAGGGTAACAGATACTTGTACGACCGGCTGGCCGGCCTCGTGATACCGAACGCCAAGAGGCTATTGGATTTCTTCCGGCAGAACGATCTGGTGGTGACGTTCGCGACGATTGGAAACCAGAGGGAAGACGGCCGCGACAGGTCTCCTACACAAGCGAGGCCGGGGTGGAACTATACCCTATTGAAAATCGGTTCCGTCAACCAGGAAGTGGTCGACGATCTG
>JAHDPS010000118.1 GCA_018434225.1 Bacillota bacterium | reverse complement strand
TTCAACTTGAGACGTTCAGCAACTTGCTGAGGCGTGTAATACTCCCTCATGCTCCAGCCCTCCTTATATAGCCTTCACGGGAATGGCCCGTGTGTATCGGGCTTCGTTACGCTCCACGATGTGCGAGTACCTAGCCGCAGTGGATATGTCCGCATGGCGCAAGGTCTCCTGGACGGCCTTGACATCCCTCGTGGCCTGATATAGCAAGGCTCCGCAGGTGTGTCTCAGGCCGTGGCACGACAGCCCGGGCCGCTTCAAGTCTGCTTTCATCAGGTAGAAATCAATGACATCACGCACTCCGTCCCTGGTGATTCTCCGGCCACCTGCCCTATTCCCAGTACTCGTGAAGAGAGGAATGCCCTGTTCATCGGCATCTACCGTTCCCCGGGCCTGCAGGTACGCCTTCAGCACGACAACTGTATCCTCGCGGGGATAGATGTAGCCTTCCTTCCCCTTGCCGTGCACGAGAATCCGCAGTCCACCGCCAGCCTGCTCCTCTATGTCTTCAACGTTGGCCCTGACCACTTCAATATCACGAAGCCCTTCCAGGGACATGACCACAATCAGGACCCTATCACGGAGGCTCTTCAGACGCTGATCCCGAGGGACAGCCCTGAGCAGCAACTCCAATTCACCAGCACTCAAGTGCTTCATGCTTTCCTCTTGCGCCTTGCGCTCGCGGGGGGCCTTGACATCCTGAACAGGGTTAGCCTCGATAAGACCACGCTCAACTGCGGCCTGATAGAATCGCCGAATAATAGTTAGCTTCAGAGCAATCGTCGAATGCTTCATGTCCTGCTCTACAAGGAATTGTCGATAAGCCTTAACATCATGCTGCCCGACCTCAGCAGGGTTCAGGTCGCGCTGCCTGCACCAGTTGACCCATTGATTCACGTGGGTCCAATAGGTCCGCACCGTGTCGGCCCGAGCATCTCCGTTCGCCACGTCGAGCTTCAGAAACTCCGCAAATGTATCCCTGAACGACCGTTCCGCTAAAGTTCTTTCCCTGTGAATATCGAGGCTCATCATCACTCTCGCCCCCTTCTCTCACTTCCAATCATACCCCGGCGAGAGTATAGTTGTCAATAGTTTTCTGCTGTTTTCTACTACTGATAATTACCGTTATGCGGAGTAGGAATAGCCTCACGACAAGCAGTAGAATCCGTAGGGGGCGGGGAGAAAGCAGGAAGACACACAACCCGGACTATCTCAAGAAAACAGCTGACACCCTGGTCAATCATCACCCCGCACCCCGACATGGCCGCGCCTAAGCGGTAGCCTCCTTACCCTCCTCTAGCGAGGAGACCATCTGGCTACCCTCTTTTCCCATCTGCATTGCAAACATCGCCTTTATGCTGTTGAACCCGGTGAAGTATTCCACGGCCTCCTGAAGCACAGCCTGTGCGCTTACGGATATGTTCCTCTTCAGCTCTTCGAGGGGAGTCTTCCCTCCCGTCATAG
Organism: Bacillota bacterium; assembly: GCA_018434225.1. GTDB lineage: Bacteria > Bacillota > Sulfobacillia > JABLXB01 > JABLXB01 > SM1-B181. Next base: position 3,738 of record JAHDPS010000118.1, on the reverse strand, counting down.
CCACCAGTATCCGCTCAAATGCTTCTCGCTCTTCCTTGTGGTCCGGGGAATAGGTTATGTGGAGTATCTGGCCCGTGCCTAGAAGCCACTTCATATAGGACGGCATGATCGCGTCCAGTTCCTCAAGACTCGCCGGAAGCACCGTAATCTTATACCCGTTCAAATCGAACTCTTTACCCTCTGACATTTCATATACCCCCCTTTTTATCCTTTATCCATCGCAGTATCAGACTGATTTATCGCCGTATACCCCCTAGGGGTATTGTCCAACACTAATACCCCACATGACCGGCATTTGACCTCGATGATCTGTCCATCGCAGCATAACAGGCGTCCGTTGCAGGAAGGACAGCGAACCTCACTCCAAACGTGTCTCTCTCCTGTCACGAGTCATATACCCCCTCCATCTAATTCGTTTATTAGTAGCGTGATACCGTCTTATTCGACACTACCTCTTATGGGTATACTCATCACTCCTCGATAGGTGTATCAACCTGGCCCCCTTCCTGCTGAACCTCAACAGACCTTTCCGTGCCATCGGGAGTACGCTGGGAGAATCTTACTTTGTAATTCGGCATTCGACCTGTTCCAAAGTCACGGCCTAACAATGTTGCACGTTTGTCCATCAACACGCCGAAGGAGATACACAAATCGCGAAGGCCTGCCTTGGAAATCTTTTCCTCATCGAGTGCTCCAAGGACAGTCTCTGCCTTGTCTCCTAAAGTCTCGATCAGTAAGTCATTGATACGCTGTGCTTCTTCCTCGATTTCTTTCCGCCGCCGATGAACACGGTTTCGGACAGCTGAAGAAGTCAGTCCTGTTTCCTTGCAGATTTGCTCGCTCTTCACCCGGCCATGAGCACAAAGTGATTGGGCTGCAAGTTCTGTGAACCGCTTCTCGTCAATCCCGTTTCCCTTTTTGGTCACTATACACTCACCTCCATAATTTTTCCGTCATGCTTGACGGGGCCACACCTGATAACTGGACTCGAAGGGTCACTAAGACATGTCCATCACCTTCTTTGCTTCTTTTTCCCGCCCGAATCTATCGACCGATCGGGACTTTCCAGACCAGGTGGATGACGCCGGTATGTGCGTTTGCTAGAATGATTAGGTAAGGTGTTACAATGAGAGAGGCCCGCGCTGTTGGATTCGGCTCGTTTGTAAGGTCGCAACATATGGAGGAAGAACTAATGTTTTACAACGACCCATTGAGAATCAATGCTGAGGTATGGGCCGAATTGCTCAAGAACAAAGAGGTCACTACAGAAGCTGACCTGAATGTTCTAAATACTGTCTATGAGAGCAAGAACCATGAGATACGAGCATCTGAGATAGCATTACGGCTAAACATGCCGCATCACGGGCCAATTAATCTGCAAATAGGTCGATTCAGCAAACGTGTAATCGCTGAAACCAGAGTCCAGCCACCTCTGAGAAAAGACGGAACGCCTCGATGGTGGCATGTCCCTTTCTTAGGATATGAAAGAGGTGTAAGGTGCCCTTGGATAATGCGACCCGAATTGGCGACAGCGTTTGAAATGGTTTTCGATGGAGTGGACTCTGAGCTTGTCTATTGCGGAGAGACTACTGTCGAAGACAACCTTGCTTTGTCCGAGGGAACGGTGAATCAAGTCCTCGTGAGCCGTTATGAAAGAAATAGGCGAGCACGAAGTATGAGCATCGCTCATAATGGCAGCCAATGTGTCGTCTGCGGTTTTGATTTTGAGAGAGTATATGGGCCACTTGGTAAGGACAAGATCCATGTTCATCATCTTGTACCGTTGTCCGAAATACACGAAGCGTACGATGTTGATCCAATTCGGGATTTGTGCCCTGTCTGTCCAAATTGCCACCTCATAATTCACAGCAAGAAAGACCCTTTCACCATTGAAGAGGTAAGGAGAATAATCAGAGATGTCCAGAACGCGAAAACTCCTGTGAGGACAGATCTCTAAATACATAGGGTGTCTGCCAAACAGACAGGGAGGGTGTCTGCCAAAGTGCCTCATAAGAACGTCAAGAAAGTAGATCAGGAGTCTTCAATCTGTTCCTGATCTCTTGGGTTTGGGGGGCTTAGGCACCGGAATGATCCGAGTTACTTCGGAGGCCGTGCCTCGCTGCTGAGCGGTTCCCTTCTTATAGCGGATCAAACCAGCGAAGTGCAATCGTATCAGTGCAGAACCCACGTTCTGCCTCTTGATACCAGCAGCACGGGCAATTTCTGCCCATGAGACGAACAGGGTTGACCCTGGCCTGTAGCCCCTCCGATGCTCGATGAGTTCAAGAGCGAGGTAGACTCGAACATCTCCCTCACTCAACGCCTTTTTGCCATCGTTCCCGACTGCACCGAGCCACGGGAGAAACGCCCAATGGGATGCCGTTGGACTCTGCGGAACACCTCTCGATATCTGCTTACGGAACAGACATACATCAGGTCCGGGGCAAGACTCTGACCACATGCCGCTATTACATCCGTAACTACGGATCCGGTCAGAGCGATACGCTGAGCTGACGGCTGCTTCTGCCTCCTTCTCAGAGAAGGGACGCCCGTCCTCCCCAGGATCATCAACGACTTCCCTGGGCAATCCCCGGTAGTAATTCAGCATGAGAACTGACGCTCGGTCTTCCTCGACGCCGATGCGTCTGAGTTCGCTGGCTAGAGCGAAGAAGCGTAGGCTTCGTTCACCAGGCCTGGGCAATACCCGGCTCCGAAAGTACGCTGACACACAAGGTTTCTCGACTGATACTTGCAGGTGGCGATGTGTTGCCTCCTCACCTTCTAGCACTCTTACCTCCTCAACTGACCCCTCAAGGTAAGATGAGGCAGGCAAATCATAGGAGGAATCCGCGTCTTCACGTGGAACGGTAGCGGTGAATACAATAGGCTTCGATTCTTCGCAGGGCCGCGTTGCAGCGCGGCTTTCTGCTTCTGTAAAGAGTTTGGCGATAGATAGTCACCTCCTAAGCGTTTCTAAGCGACATTCCGATACTTAGGTGCTGGCTCGCTCCTTCTGGTACGCCGCTAGTACAATCTTCTCGATCTCCTGCTTGTCGCGCCAATTCATGCAGGAAACTACGTCTACCCAACCCTTGCCGGTTCGACGGGCAGGGAATACAAAGGTCAGCACGCCTGGTTCGGGTTCAAGCACCTTGGCTCCACGAATCCGCAAGCACCCATCGATCACTAGGTCAACGAGTGCGCGAGTCTTCACCCCCTTCGCCGCATAGGGTTCAAACGCAAACCTAACACCTGACACGACCACTCTGCGTTCACCTCCCGAAAATGAGAAACGGAGACCCAGTTACTAGATCTCCGCGTATTGAATTCCGAGATAATCCTACCACGCGCGGCCTGTTATGCTTAGTCCTCGCGGAAGATGATCTCGCGCTCGACGCCCAAGGTTCTGGCGATCCGTCTCTGTGTATCTTCGCTTGGATTCCGATGGCCCTTCTCGATATTTGAAATGTACCCCTGAGTAAGACGCAATTTGTGTGCAAGCTCGGTCTGTGAAATTCCCATCGCTTCGCGTACTAAGGTCAACCGCGAAACCATACAATCCACCCCCTTTCGGAATAATCAATGCTGAGCAGGTAAAATAAAAAAGAACCCCATTGGGTTCTGCTTCTGGGCCTAGGTGAAGTCCTATTTCCCCCCTCACTATATAGGGGGGAAATAGGGCATTTGGACGACATATTTTAAAGATTTCTTAGGATTTTTTTCGCGCCTTCGCTAAAT
>JAHDPS010000023.1 GCA_018434225.1 Bacillota bacterium | reverse complement strand
GGATCAAACGAGATCCGCATCGGCACCCAGATCTCCCTCAAGACCAACATGTACGCGGTGCAGTCGACAGTCATGGCCATCGAGGTGCGCGATTAGCCGGGCCGGTTGCAGGGGTTGGACGGGGGTTGAAGGCGTGGATCATCGTGATAACCGTTCCGAGGGATCATCCATCGCCGGCGCATTCGCGGGCAGCATCGTCGTGGCCGCTATGGCGGCTATAGCGAGATGGGCGGAGGGCGGCCTTGCCGTCCTGGCAGTCCGCTCTATCGTCGCGCGATGCGCCGTCGTAAGCCGGACGGGTGCTAAAGCCGCGTTGATTCTGGCGAGCGGAAGCGTCGTAGCCGTATTGTGCGTTCGCCGGCCGGGTGGTCGGAGCAGTGGGAGCTGCGACCTATCGGCGTACCTGGATGGAAGCGCCGCAGCGTCCGTACTAAACCGAATCATTGATGCGCTACGCGACATCCTACGCCCTGCGATATGCCTGGCGATGGCATGGTGGGACGGGAGCCTATCCTCCAGGTTCCTGCGGGGCTCGATATCGGGCATCCGCCGCATTGGCGGCCGGGCGCAGGTTCGAGGCAGCCTGTTTCTCAGTCTCGCGGGGCGAGTACTGACCCCCTTGCGAGCCGAACCGGCGGCCGTGGGGCTCGCGCTCGTCCTGGGCATCCTGCCCTTCGCGCCCACATCCGTGCTGGTCGTACTGTCCCTCGTTCTCGCCGGATTAGTGGTATGCGGGTGGGCGCTGAGATCCGCCGGCGCGGGCGGGACGGGCGGCCCGCGCCCCGCGGCGAGGGGATCGGCGGACATCCCCGCGGCATTGCTGGGATTCGCGGTGCTGCTCGCAGTCGCTACCTCCGCTTCCCGCAGGGCGAGCGTGCCCTCTCTGATCCTTTGGTTCGGCTACGCGGGCATGTTCCTTACCTCGACATCCCTGAAGCCATCCCGTTCGGCATTGAGGATCGTGGCGGCCGTGCTGGTCGCGAGCGCGGTTCTGGTCTCCGCCGCCGGGATCGCACAGTTCATACGCAAACCGGAGACGTCCGCGTCCTGGATAGATACCAAGGTATTCGAATCCATCACCACAAGGGTGTATTCGGTGTTCGACAACCCCAACATCCTCGCGGAATTCCTGGCGCTTACGCTGCCGCTGGCCGTAGCGCTCCTGTTCACGAGCGGAAGCACCGCAGCCCTGCTCATCCCCGCAATCCTATTGATGGGGTCCTGCCTCCTCGTCACGTATTCGAGGGGCGGCTGGGTCGCCGCCGCGATCGGGGTGTCGGTCGTGCTGGCGGCCAGGGATCGCCGAATACTGGCCCTGGCCCTCCTGGTGGCCATAGTCGCGTTCCCGCTGTTGCCGGAGTCCGTGCGCACGCGCGCGATCACCGCCATGACGATGGAGGACAGCTCGAGCAGGTACAGGTTCACCATCTGGAAGTCCAGCCTCAGGATGGCGAGGGATTACTGGGCGTCAGGCGTCGGCCTCGGCGCCTCGGCGTTCTCCTGCGTTTATCCCGCGTACGAGATCGCCGGCACCCCCGCGGCGCATACGCACAATCTATACCTGCAGGTCCTCGTGGAGATGGGCGTCCCGGGACTAATGGTGTTCCTCTGGCTGACCGTATGCTTCCTGGGGGAAACGTGGAGCGCGCGATCGAGCGGGGGATTCGTTCCCGCGGCCCTGGCGGGGGGTATAGCGGGCCAGATCGTCCACGGCCTGTTCGACAACATCTGGTATAGCCCGAAGATCGTGTTCCTCTTCTGGGCCGTGTTCGGATTGGCCCTTGCGGCGGCGAGGGGCACGCCGGGCGCACCGAAGGAAAGACCGATCCCATGAGGGTATTGCACGTCTCCAGCGACTATACCCCCGGCGGCGCGACCAGGTACCTGCTCACTCTCCTGTCGCAACCGGTTTTCTCGGGGGCGGACGTCACGGTCGCCTGCCCGATGGGCGGCGGCCTGGCCCACGCTGTGGAGCGCCTCGGCATCCCCCTCGTGACATTCCAGCGGGGGGACAGGTCGTTCGATGCCGGGCTGGTGCTCCAACTGGCCCGCCTCATCAGTAGTCGCCGCTTCGACGTAGTCCACTCCCACGCCAGCGCCTCGTCAAGGCTGGCCGCCAGGCTCACCGGCTGCCGGAACATAGTCGTCACCCGCCACACCCTCGGAGGGGATCTCCCCCGTAACCCAATCAGGCGCGCCTTCACCTCCATCGCCCAGGTCTCGCTGGCCTCCCGGTTCATCGCGATATCCCGGGCTATAAGCCGGAGACTACTCGACGAAGGGGTGCCTGGCTCCCGGATAGAAACGATATACAACGGCGTAGACATACCTCTCATCGAGAGGGAGGCACTTGTGCTCGACGTCAGGCCCGACATAGATAGCATGGTCCGAGACAGCACAGTTCGAGACAGCACAGTTCGAGACAGCACAGTTCGAGGGGCGTCTCCGATCATCGGTACGCTGGGAAGACTCTCCCCCGAGAAGGGGCACGAGTTCCTGGTGAGGGCGTTCGCGGACGTCCTTACGGAGTTCCCGGGCGCCGCCCTGGTCATAGTGGGGCAGGGAGGCGAAAGGGATAAACTCGCGCGCCTGGCGGGCGAGCTCGGAATAGCGGAACGCGTGCTCTTCACCGGTTACCGCGAGAATTCCTCCGCTTACCTCAAGGCATTCGACGTATTCGCGATGCCGTCGCTCAGCGAGGGGTTGGGGCTCGCCATGTTGGAGGCGATGACCCTGCGAAAGCCCGTTATCGCCTCGAATACCGGCGGCATCCCGGAGGTCATCGAGGACGGCGCCAACGGCCTGCTGGTACCCCCCGCGGACGCCGTTGCCCTATCCCGGGGGATCGCGAGCCTGCTGAAGAACCCGAGCCTCTCGGCGAATCTCGCGGCCGCGGGGCGCAAAACCGTCGAAGAGAGGTTCAGCGCCCGGACGATGGCGGAGAGGACTCTGTCAGTCTACCACCGCCTCCTCGAAAGGGGGGAGCGTTAGTTGCCCAGGCTGGTCATAGCGGGCTACTATGGGTTCGGGAACGCGGGGGACGAGGCGATACTCGAAGCAACAGTCGAGACACTCAGGGAAGCCATCCCCGGCGCCGAGTTCACCGTGCTCACGAACGACCCGCTCGCGACGCGCGCCGCCTGTGGAGTGGACGTGGTCTCGAGATTCTCACCGGCCGCCGTGTTCGGGGCGATTCGTGCATCCGACATGCTGCTCTTCGGAGGAGGCAGCCTGCTGCAGGACGTCACGAGCCTCAGGTCGCTCGTATACTACCTGTCACTACTGTTCGCCGCGCAGAGTCTGGGCAAACCCACCATGATATACGCCAACGGATTCGGCCCCGTCTACTCGAGCCTGGGCACGGCCCTGACGCGGACAGTGGTGAATCGCGTATCGGCGATAACGCTGCGCGATAGCGAATCCGCTCGACAGATGGCGAAGATCGGCGTCGGCCGGCCCGAGATCAGGGTGACGGCGGATCCCGCATTCACACTGCAACCGGCGGGGAACGATTCCGCGCGCGGGATCCTCGAAGAAGCCGGCGTTCTCCCGCTCGACACGCCGCTCGACCGGCCGCTCGATAGGCCGCTCGTCGGGGTATCTCTCAGGCCGTGGGGCGATGACGAGGGACTCGTGGCCGGTATGGCGGAAGCGTGCGACATGATCCGCGACGACCTGGGGGCCACCATATTGTTCATCCCCATGCAGAGGACCAGGGATGGCCCCATCGCCGAGGCCATTCGCGGGAGGATGAAAGGCCCCGCGGCCATCCTGAAGAGGGGATGCGCTCCTCGGGAGCTGATGGCGTGCATAAAGATGACGGACGCCGTAATCGGGATGAGGCTGCACTCCCTCATCTTCGGCGTGGCCGCGGCGGTCCCCGTCGCGGGTATCGTCTACGACCCCAAGATCCAGGCGTTCCTGGATGCGGCCGGCTGCCCGGCGCTCGGGGCCCCGGGCGAGATCGAACCTCGGGCCGTATTCGAGACGGTCCGCGGCCTACTGGACGACGCGGGGACTATCAGGCGAGACCTCGCCCGCAAGCGGGACGAGTTCAGACTGCTGGCCCTGGAGAACGCGCGCATCGCGCGGGAGTTGCTGCAACGAGGGCGTAGCGGGTGACGTGGGTGGCTCCGCGTCGAGTCCTGTACCGCATGTCGTCTTTATACGCCGTCCATATGCGCCCCGGATCCGCTTCTACGGTCAGGGCGATATCGCGTGCGCCCCGCGCACCATGACCACGCACTCTGTCGCCGCGCGCAATCCCCGGCCGTCGCTCCTCGGGACGATCAGCAGGTGGTTGGAAACGATCGCCTGTCCCGTCTGCACGTCCTTGCCGGAAGTTATGTCCGACAAACCCCCCAGATCACTGCCTATCGCCGTCGCCTTCCCGGCTCGAAGCACGATCTCCGTACCCGCTTCGCACGACAGGGTCTTGCCCGCCGGCACCGTGACCACCTGGAGGCTCACGAACCGGTCGAAGTAGCTCTTGCTGATCAGGGGGTCTTCCTGCGATCCCGGCTCGGCCGAAACCGCGGACACCCGCCCGGGCATATACCGGGTCAGGGCGGACACTCCAAACACCAGGGCGACCGCGAGGACTACCGCGGCGAGCCTGTGGTTGATGCTCCTGGTCCTCAATTGAACCACTCCTACCCGTTCTCGAGTATCCCTCTTCATACGTCTTCGCCCTTGTGAGCGCCGTTCTTGTACGCCCCTAGCGTCCCGGTGGCTTTCGCCTTCAGATACGCGTAGATGAACGGATCCAGTTCCCCATCCATGACGGCCTGGACGTTCCCCATCTCGAATCCGGTCCTGTGATCCTTGACGAGCGTGTAGGGCTGGAATACATACGATCGTATCTGGCTCCCCCAGGCTATCTTCTGATGCTCGCCTCGCAGGGCGGCCAGTTCCTTCTCGCGCTCTTCTTCCTTGAGTTCCAGGAGCTTCGCCCTCAGCACCCTCATCGCCCTGAGCCTGTTGGCGTGCTGAGAGCGCTCCGTCTGGCACGCCACGATTATCCCGGTCGGGACGTGCGTGATCCTGACGGCCGTCTCCACCTTGTTCACGTTCTGTCCCCCCGCGCCCGCGGACCGGAACGTATCGATCTTGAGGTCGTCCGGCTTGATGTCGACCTCCGCCTCATCTTCTATGTCCGGCATGACCTCGACGGAAGCGAAGGAGGTATGCCTTCGCCCAGCGGAGTCGAACGGGGAGATCCGGACCAGGCGGTGCACGCCCTTCTCGGAATGGGCGTAGCCGTAGGCGTGGTCGCCGGAGGCCGAGAGCGTGACGCTCTTGATTCCCGCCTCCTCCCCCGGGAGAAGGTCGAGTATCTCGACTTCGAATCCGTGGCTCTCAGCCCACCTGGTGTACATCCGGAGGAGCATCGAGACCCAGTCCTGCGACTCGGTGCCCCCGGCGCCGGCGTGAAGGGTAAGAATAGCGTCCCGCGCGTCATACTTGCCGCCGAGAAGGATGCGCAATTCCATCGCGTTCGCCTGCTCGCTCACCTTCGCCGCCTCTTCCTCGGCCTCGCCGGCGAGGGATTGGTCCTCCTCCTCGGTCCCCAGCTCCACGAGCACCTTGAGGTCCTCGAACCTCCGATAAAGCCTGCCGAATTCCTCGATGGGCCCCTTGAGCCGTGAGACCTCCTTGACGACTTTCTGGGCATCTTCCTGATCATCCCAGAAACCCGGCTCCGACATCTTCCTCTCCAGTTCGGCTATCCTGGCCCGTTTTGATTCTAAGTCAAAGAGACCCCCTTATTTCTTCGACCTTGTCTTCGAGGTCGGATACGGTGGCTTTCAACTCCTCGAACATGCTGTTCCACCCTCCTTGCGTCTTTTGACTAAGCGGTCTTGCCGCAGCATTTCTTATACTTCTTCCCGCTGCCGCAGGGGCAGGGGTCGTTTCTCCCTATCTTCTTTCCGGCGCGCACCTGTGTAGCGGGCCTATCCCCGCCCGAGGGGATCATCGACCCCCTAACTCCCGGGGCCGCCGCGCGCGGGCCGGCGACTCGCGCCGCACCGTCGCCCTCCCTCGCGAACTCGAGCTTGAACATCAGGCGAACCACGTCTTCCCTGATCCCCTCGATCATCTGCTCGAACATATCGTGCGCTTCCATCTGGTACTCGAGGAGCGGATCCTTTTGTCCGTAAGCCCTGAGACCGATCCCCTCCCTGAGGTCATCCATCGCGTCCAGGTGATCCATCCATTTCTGGTCGACCACCCGCAGAACGACCACGCGCTCGAGGTCACGCATCACGTCGGGCCCAATCGCCCGCTCCCTCTCGAGATACGCCTTCTCGGCCTCTGCGTACAATGTGTCCTCTATCTTACCGGCGCCGGTACCCCTCAAGGCCTCGGGCTCCACGACGCCGCGACGAAGATACACTGCTTCGGCCTGGGCCACAAGCCCCGCGACGTCCCAATCGTCCGGATGCACCCTGGAGCCGCAATGGGTCTCCACCCACCCGGCCACGACCTTGCGGATCATGTCGAGCACCATGCCGGACAGGTTCTCGCCGGACAGTACCTTCCTTCGCTCGGCGTAGATGACCTCCCTCTGCTTGTTCATCACGTTGTCGTATTCGAGCACGTTCCTGCGGATGTCGAAGTTCCGAGCCTCTACCCGCTTCTGAGCCCTTTCGATGGCGCCGCTGACCATGCGATGCTCGATTGGCTCATCCTCGGTGAATCCCAGGCGGTCCATGACGCCCGCGATCATGTCGGATCCGAACAATCTCATCAGGTCGTCGTCGAGCGACAGATAGAACCTGGACGAACCCGGGTCGCCCTGCCGTCCCGAACGGCCTCGCAGCTGATTGTCGATGCGCCGCGACTCGTGACGCTCTGTCCCCAGAATGTGCAGCCCGCCGAGCGCCACCACCTTCTCGTGCTCGGCATCCGTTTGCTTCTTTGCCTCCGCCAGGAGCTCGATATACTTACCGTGGGCCTTGAGTATCTCAGGATCGTCCGGTGGAAAGTTCTCCGAAGCCGCTATGACGACTGCCTCAGGATATCCCTCGGCCCTGAGTCTCTGCCTGGCCAGGAATTGTGGGTTGCCGCCCAGGACTATGTCGGTTCCGCGACCCGCCATATTAGTCGCGATAGTCACGGCGCCGAGCCGCCCCGCCTGCGCCACGATTTCCGCTTCTCTCTCGTGATGCTTGGCGTTCAGCACCTGGTGGGGCACGCCCCTCCTTGACAACATCGAACTAAGGACCTCGGATTTCTCGATCGAGATGGTGCCCACCAGGACCGGCCTGCCCGTTTCATGGCACTCGAGGATTTCCTCTACCGCCGCCTTGAACTTGCCCTGCTCGTTCTTGTAGATTACGTCCGGATGGTCCTCCCTGATCATCGGCTCGTTCGTCGGCACGACCACCACGTCCAGGCCGTATATCTTGCGGAATTCCTCCTCCTCCGTGGCGGCCGTCCCCGTCATGCCCGCCAGCTTCTTGTACATCCTGAAATAGTTCTGGAACGTTATGGTGGCGAGCGTCTGAGATTCACGCTCGATTTTCACTCCCTCTTTCGCCTCGATCGCCTGGTGGAGCCCGTCACTGTACCTGCGGCCGAGCATCAACCTGCCCGTGAACTCATCCACGATGATGACCTGGCCGTCCTTGACGATGTAATCTCTATCCCGCTTCATGAGCGTGTGCGCCTTTAGTGCCTGCACCAGGTAATGCGACAAGTCTTTATTCTGGTGATCGTAAAGGTTGCCCACCCCGAGCATCTTTTCGACCCTTACGATCCCCTCTTCCGTGGGCTCGGCGGTGTGCGCTTTCTCGTCGAATTCGTAGTCGACGCCGGGTCTAAGCCCGCGGACTATCCGCGCGAATTGGTAGTACAGGTCGGTGGACTGATCCCCCATCCCCGAGATAATGAGGGGAGTCCTCGCCTCATCGATCAGGATGCTGTCGACCTCGTCCACGATGCCGTAGTTGAGCTCCCGCTGCACCATTTCGGATGCGCGCATCACCATGTTGTCGCGCAGATAGTCGAACCCGAACTCGTTGTTCGTGCCGTACGTGATGTCGCTCCAGTACGACCTATTTCGCTGCTCCGTATCCAGGCCGTGCACGATCACGCCGACGCTCAGGCCCAGGAACCGGTATATCTGCCCCATCCACTCCGCGTCGCGGCGCGCCAGGTAGTCGTTCACTGTCACGACGTGCACGCCCTTGCCCGCGAGCGCGTTCAGGTACACGGGCATGGTGGCCGCCAGGGTCTTGCCCTCGCCCGTCTTCATCTCGGCTATGTTGCCCTCGTGAAGGACGATGCCTCCCATCACCTGGACGTCGAAGTGCCCCATCCCGAGGGTACGCAGCGACGCCTCCCTGGCGGTCGCGAACGCCTCGAGCATGATACCGTCCAGGGATTCGCCGTTGGCGAGTCGCTCCTTGAACTCGGCGGTCCTGGCGACGAGACCTTCGTCAGATAACTCCGAAACGGAGGGATCGAGGTCCTTCACCCGCTCCGCCATGGCGGAAAGCCGCCTTATTTCCCTCTCGTTTCCGTTGATGAGATTGGATATGAACTTCAGCATAGCAGTCTGCTCCATCCGTTCAAACATAAAGGAACCTCAGCGGTTCCCCCGGTCTTCCCCGATCTACGGTAATTGTAACATCCCTATCACCTGCGCGACAACTCGGGGCGCGTCCTTCCGGGACGAGTCCTCCTCGAGGCGGGCGTCCTCGGCGGCACCATCACGGACTGCACCAGCAGAAAGGCGCCGATCATGACGAGAATGTCGCCCACGCTGAATACAGTGGGCGGCCACAACGGCCTGGGTATGCACAGGACATCGCCAAGAAAGGCGACGCGCGTGGAGGCATCCACCAGCTCGTGCGTGTAGCTGGCCCCCGACGCGACCGGCTGAAACGAGGGCAGAACGTCCAGGCCGGCCCTTCTAAGGCCATCCATTCCGATGGGCATACGTCCGCCGTTCGCCGCGATCACCAGCATGTTGAGGGCGGTGCCGGCGCCGATCAACCACATACCCTTGAGCCGCAGGTTCGCGAACACCGCGGCGATCACCATGACGTACGCCGACAAATGGATCACCGCGGCGGCCGCGCGCGGGATCTCCATCTTCCCGGCGGCCCATGAAAGGCCGAATCTGATGGCGAAGCTAAGTATGATCCAACCGATCCTCTTGAATTCCGCGTCGGCGAACCTCGAGATCTTGCCACCGCGAATGCTAGCGATCAGTATCGAAAGAATAATGAGACTGGAAAACACTCTCTCCCCACCTCAATAGTTC
>JAHDPS010000022.1 GCA_018434225.1 Bacillota bacterium | reverse complement strand
TGATTCTTCGATCACCCACCGTCCGATGGGTATAATTGAACCCGTTTCTTCGGCCATGGGGATGAACTCGAGCGGCATGATCAACCCCCGGGTTGGATGGTTCCACCGGATGAGCGCCTCGACCTCGATCAACCTACCGCTGTCCAGCTGCACGACCGGCTGGTAGTTGAGGCTGAATTCCCCGCGCTCCAGGGCGCGCCGGAGGTCGGTTTCCAGTTCGAAACGGCGGGCGGTCGACTCATCCATGTCCTGAGCGAACACTTCGTACCGGGCGCTTCCTGAGTTTTTGGCGTGGTACATAGCTGTATCAGCCTGGCGCAATAGATCGTGTACGCCTGTCTGGCCCCCGGTGCCGAGGGCGATACCAATGCTGGCGGTGACGAATACCTCGCGACTCCCGGCGCTGAATGGAGCTCCGAACGCCTCGATGATCCGCTCGGCCATGCGGGCGGCGTCGTTTGCGTCACCTAAATCCTCGATGAGCACAGTGAATTCGTCCCCGCCCAGCCGCGCGGCGGTGTCCTCGCGCCTGAGGCAGCCTTTGAGTCGAGCAGCGACGGCCACGAGCACCTGGTCGCCCATCTCGTGCCCCAGGCTGTCGTTGACTATCTTGAAATTGTCGAGGTCCAGGAACATGACGGCCACGGAGGTAGCGCGCCTTCCGCTGCGGGCGAGGGCGTGCTGGAGCCTATCTATGAAAAGGGCCCGGTTGGGGAGACCGGTCAGCTGATCGTAAAAGGCCTGGTGAGCAAGCTCCGCCGCTTGGCTCTCGATCTGCTGCCCCAAGTATGCCACGGCCTCGCCCAGTACGTTCAGCTCCCTGATTCGAGTCTGGGGAATGGCCTCGGCGTAGTTGCCTCGAACTATCTCGCCGGTCAGTCTTACGATGTCGCCGACGGGGGCTTCTATGTGACGCGCGATGAGCAACAGGGACCCTAGGAGTACGAGCGAGGGGAGCGTTTCGGAGAATATATTCACGAGAGTGCGGCTGTCGGCCGCCTCAACAATATCTGATAATGGTACCAGGCCGATTATGAGCCCCCCACCTTCGATGGGATGAGCCACTCCCTTGAACCCCTTTGCCCAGAGCGTCTTCTCGATGTCATCCAGTTTCTCGGCTTCGGTCGACACCCGCGACAACATATCCATTATCTCGGGGTCGGCTGTTGTGGCGTCCACGAGAATGCCATCCCTGTACACGGCGAAATCCGCGTTATACGGAGTTGGACCTGTGCCCACCAGGGCGGTCCCTCTGAGGCGGGAGGACGCTACGACCGCTCCCAGGATATCCTTGCTCCCCCAGATGGGACAACCGGATATGACGGTCAGGCCGTCGTCGCCGACGGTCACCGTGGATTCTTCCATGCCGCCCAGAACTGACTGAACGAACGCCGCCGTTTGCGCGCCTATTGGGCCTGAGCCGGCGCGGAGCATCTCGCGCCCGGCCGCGTCGATCACCACTAAGTGTCCTATTTCCAGCCGGGCCTTCGCCGGGACCACTATGCCGGCAACTACCGCCGGATCGCCCTTACGCATGGCGGCCACCAGGTCGGACTGCACGGAAAGCGTTCTTGCCGCCGCCGAGTTGAAATGCTGCTGATCCCGTATCCTCTGCGAGACTGCCTCCAGGATGTGCTCCGCTCGCTTTGCAGCCAGGTCCGTTGCCTGGCGCCGGCCGGAGACTGTCTCCAGGGTGGCCATGGCCATCATGTTTATGGCGCACACCACAGTGATTGGGACTACGAGATACCATCTGAGACTCCATAAGCGCCGACGCGAAGCGGCGGCCACGGTCTTCCCCCCCCAAGGCGCAAGACGACGTTGGCTTGAAACCGGCGGCGATTGTCGCGCAATGTAATAGCGACAGGCGGTATTGCCTTCGCACGATTATCATCGAGGGAATAGAAGGAGGCGTTTACCCGCGGCCTATCCCGCTACAAAGCGAGGAGGCCGCCCCCTGGGGAGAAAGCGGATACGGCGGCGTGCAAAAACGGCGGCTACGCGTGAAAATACGACTATGTGTTAGAATAGCGGCGGTGTCAGCGCGCAGATGGCGGTGGCGGGCTTATCCCCCGCGTTTGTCAGTTTGTGCGGGAGCCCCGAGATTATGTGGGCGCTGTCGCCGGCTTCGAGGATGTAACTATCCTGTTGGATGTCCAGCCTCATAGTTCCCTCCGTCACTAAAATAGCCTCCTCGGGAAGGTGCCCGAGCAAATCGTCGCTCGTGCTTAGCCCGGGAGGGAGGGTGAATTGCAGAAACTCGATCTTTTGATCTAACCCGGGGGACAGCAATTCGAAAGTGACGTTTTCCTCAGGTAACTTGAGCTTCCGCCTGTGAGGTGAGCGCACGATCGGCGGCCTCGTTGTGGGATCTTCCTCAAAGAACGCCACCAGTGGCACCGCGAGGGCGTTGGCGATTCCCCTCAGCGAATTCAGCGACGGATTGGCGACGCCCCTCTCCACTTGGCTCAGTAGACTGGGGGTTATCTGAGCCTTGGAGGCCAACTGCGCGAGCGTAAGGTCGCGAGCCTGGCGTAGCCGTCTAATGTTCGATCCAAGTTCCAATTCGTCCAGTCCCTTCTATTATGCAGTTCAGAGCGATTCCCAGAGGAGTGACCCACAGTGGGTGTGGCGACAACGAAGTAGGTATCCCCGTGTTTCTCTGAATTACCCCGTCCGTTCCCGGGAACGCTGAGCCTCCTCCGACCAGATACAATCTCGAAACGGCGTATGATGACACGTGATACTTGACGATGGACGCGATCTTCTCCATTACGGGCGAGATTAGAGGGAATAATTCACCCTGGAGTTCCGGCTCCAGTTTAAGGCGTTCCGCTTCTTCGTATTCGATTCCCCTGGCACCAGCGATGACGAGACTCATGTGAGTGCCCCCTGTGGGCTCATCCGCCTCATATACCTTGCGTCCGTCCTGGAACACGGCTATGCCCGTGGTCCCGGCGCCGACATCCACGATGGCGCCGTCGCGGATTTGTAGCACCGAATTAGCGGCTGTTGGCTCGTCGACTAGATTCGTGACTGTGAAGCCCGCGGCCTCAACGGCGTGAGCCTTCGATTCGGCGTCCCTTCGCGATACTCTCGGCGGGAAACCAGTGGCCGCATACTGGATGTTGCGGTTCAGGATGTCCTCCGTTTTCTGTTTCAGGCGACCCGCGATGTTCACCGCCTCTTGATAATCGACGACGAGCCCGTCGCGAACGACCGCGGCGCGTTCGTAAG
Organism: Bacillota bacterium; assembly: GCA_018434225.1. Classification (GTDB taxonomy): domain Bacteria; phylum Bacillota; class Sulfobacillia; order JABLXB01; family JABLXB01; genus SM1-B181. Next base: position 4,067 of record JAHDPS010000022.1, on the reverse strand, counting down.
CGCCGGCCAGCGGCATACCGCTTTCGGCGTCGACCACGAGAAGGACCACTGACGATGTACCTATATCCACTCCGCACAGTATGGGCTTATCGGCCGCATCTGGAGCCGAAGCGGCGGAACCGGTTGATTGCAGCGCTCGTGCGGCCTCGGACAGCATTTTGCCCGCGTCAAGATCGAACGTTGTCACCGCGGCAGTTCATCCTTCCCCAAGTAAAGCACGTGAAAATAGTAACATGTTTCCCTGTTCACTTCAACACAGTTGAATTACGTACCGATTATTCCGGTGGCCGCGGATCAGGAATATCCCAGAAAGACAGCGTCATTACAATCAATTTCAATGTGACTCCAATTAGCAGAAGGAACTCAGCGCAGTACGGAGAATATGTGGTTGCAAACGATAAAATTATGCTGTATGCAGAACACAATTACATTTAATGAGTAGAGCATAGCGTGCAGGCTACCAGGGGAGGTGACAAGTGAGTGAAGAGGTTCTACACGAGCAGCGACATAGAGGAATTGTCGCGGCAGAACGTCAGGGAGCTGGTCATTACCGAGGAGGATGTACTGACATCGCCGGCCGAGGAACTGGCGGGCAAACTCGGGCTCAGTATCAGGCGGGGGAATGCCGGGCGGCCGTCTGACGGGGTCGACAGGGTGAGACCCCCTGTTCGTGAGGTTACCCGCGCTGCCGGAGCGCTCCCGTCGCAAGGAGCGTATCAGGGATCAAAACCCGCGGGTTGTCTGGGTGGTAACAGCCCAGATCAGGCGAAACCGGCCGCCTGCGAGGCCGGACAGACCAATGGATTCCAGGCTTCGCCCTCATCAAGTGCGCTCCGCTCGACCACCGATAGGGCCGTGGAGAGAATATCGGAGATGTTGAGCATGAATGTGCGGGCCCGGTAACGCAGAAAAAATGAGAGCTTGAGGGAGGGAAGGAGCTGGCGCACTGGTCTTTGAACGGAGACCCGCGTCACCCCGAGTTCATGAGTTCAAAGCCCGTCAACAATACACCGGAGTTTCTCGAATTTGACGAACACGCGATGTTTGGCCCGGGGGGTACTGACCTCAGCCCAATCGTCCTGCGTGAGATGTACCGGCCGTATGTGAACCCGTGGAGCGATCAGCTGGTCGAATGCTATGAGGAGACCCTGGTCCTGCTGAAGCGTTTGTACAACACCAGGAACGACATGGTGATTACAATCGGGCCCATACGTAGCGCGATGGACACTGTCATGTGTTCGATCGCGGAGCCGGGGGATCACGTGATGGTTTGCTCCAACGGCTACTGGAGCGAGATGTTCATGGAAATCCTCAGGGCGCACGGAGCGGACCCGATCGCCTGCAACGGTCCGTGGGGTCTACCCATGGATCCTCAGCGCGTGAGCGATGAGCTCGCTCGCAGAAACGATATCAAGGCGGTAGTCCTGACGCACGTGGAAACCTCCACCGGAGTGATCAACCCGGTCAAGGAGATCGGCCAGATCGTCAAATCGCGCGGCTTGCCTTTCGTGCTCGACTGCGCGCAGTCCATCGGCGGCATGCCCATAATGACCGATGAATGGCAGGTGGACTTCGTACTTGGCGGCACTCACAAGTGTATGTCCGCCCCGGCCGGCCTCGGGTTCATTGGCATCAGCCCCGAGGGCTGGAGGGTCGTGGAAAGGCGCAAGACCCCGATCAACGGCTGGTATTCAAACCTGCTGGTATGGCGGGATACCTGGATGGAAAGGAACCGCAACTGGTACACGTTCCCTTCATCCTCCCTGTTCGGCCTGAGAGCGGTCCTGGACTACATCTTCAAGCTGGGGCCGGAGGAGATATACAAGCGCTACCGCCTGGCCGCAAAGGCGATCAGATGGGGCGCGAGTGAAATGGGCCTGGGCCTGTACGTAGATGGAACCCATTGCCCCGGCTGCGATTCGGAAAAGAAGTTCTGCGCCGACACGGCCACGCCCATCGTCTATCCCGCCGGGGTCACCCACAAGACGTTCGCCGGCATGATGGCGCGCAAGTACAACATCGCAATCGGCGGCGGCCTGGGAGAGCGTAGCGCGACCTACTTCAGGGTGGGGCCCACGGGAATAGTACAGATTGTCCCCGCCAACGTTCTGAAACTTATGACCGCCATCGGAGTGTCCATGAATGAGTGCGGGGCGAACGTGAATCTAGAAGCAGGGCTCAACGTCGCCGCCAGGATTCTCGATGAGGTGGAGCCGCTCAGATAAGGGGGTGTGCGCATGCTGTTCTGCCGTGTTACTGGAACCGCTGTATGCACAGTGAAAGATCCTAACCTGACGGGTTTCAAGATACTCATTGTCCAACCTGTGCTGCCAAGCAATAAAACCACCGGATCACCATTTGCCGCGCTCGACACTGTTGGGGCCGGTGAGGGAGAAATAGTCTGTGTGACGCAGGGGAGCGCCGCTCGCAAAGCCGCTACTTGCTCGGAGGCTGTGCCCATTGACGCTACGATCGTCGCTATCGTGGATTCTCTGGAGGTGGACGGCAAGAGGGTATACGCGCATTCTGGATCGGCATGACTCGAATAGGATCGACGTTGGATCAAACCAATTAGTGCCCGTTCAAACAAAGGAGGTTACAGGTGTGAGTAGGGACTATCAGATGATCGCTTTGGGTCTCATCGAGACAAGGGGACTCGTCGCCTCGATCGAAGCGGCGGACGCTATGGTGAAGGCCGCCAATGTTAAGCTTCTAGGTAAGGAACGCGTCGGCGGGGGCTATGTCACTGTGATGGTTCGCGGAGACGTTGGAGCGGTGAAGGCTGCGACAGACGCGGGAGCAGCCGCCGCAAAGAGGGTCGGGGAACTTGTTTCGGTCCACGTTATCCCCAGGCCGCATGCTGAGGTAGAGATCATTCTACCCAAGCAGAGCGAGTTTGACGCTGCGAACAACTCGTAGAGGGCGGTGTCGCGGTAATGGGCAATGATGGGAAGATCACTGTAGCGAGACTCGCGAAGCGCAAAGGCACTGGGGAGAAGATTACCGTCCTAACCGCTTACGATAGCCCCATCGCCAGGTGCATCGATGAGGCCGGCGTGGACATCGTCGTGGTGAGCGACGCCGTGGGGACGATCGGGCAGGGCAGGCCGGAAGCCTTCTCGGTAACCGTGGAACAACTGGTCTATCATTGCCATGCCGTCAAGAATGCCACCAGCAGGAGTCTCGTAGCAGTCACGATGCCGTTCGGCTCGTACAATACCGTGGCCGACGGAGTTGCGAACGCCACCAGGCTTGTCAAAGAGGGTGGCGCGGAGGCCGTGCATGTGGAGGGGGGCGAGCAATACGCTCCCCTTGTCTCCGAACTCGTAAGATGCGGGATCCCGGTCATAGGGCACGTGGGCTTGACGAAACTGGCGATCGCCAGGGAGGGCAGGCCTTCGGTGCAGGGACGTCATGGTGAGGATGCTGTGCGCGTCATATCCGACGCTGCCGCGATCGCCAAGGCAGGGGCATTTGCCCTGATAGTGGAATGCGTCCCGGACGTTCTTGCCAAGATCATCACTCGTGGCCTGCCGATTCCGACGATCGGAGTCGGATCCGGTCCGTTCTGTGACGGGCAATTCCTGGTGACCCACGATATGCTTGGCCTGTACGCTTTCAAGCCGAAGTTCGTAAAGAAATACGGCGAATTCGGCGAGATGATAACCGCCGCTCTGTCTGAGTACAGGCGCGAAGTGGGGGAAAGCAGGTTCCCCACATCCGAATACAGCTACTCGATGGATGAGCGGGAGTTGGACCGGCTGCTTGAGATAATGTCCACGGGTACGTCGTTCTAGAAAAACAGTCGTACCGATAAGACGTCGGAGGGATTCGATGAAAGACTCGGGTGGCAGCGGCGAAGAGAGGGTCCAAATAAGGACCATAGTCTACATCGACAGGATGCAGCCGCAATATGCGGCGATTACCGGCACTGTCAGCACGGGGGACGTACCGATCGAGGGAATGAGCGAGTTATACCTCGAGATTGCGCCCGGCGTCGAGGTATACAGGGCTCTGGACCTGGCGTTGAAGACGACGGAAGTGAAGCCGGGCATGGAAATCGTCGA
>JAHDPS010000020.1 GCA_018434225.1 Bacillota bacterium | reverse complement strand
CTGTGGGGCCTTCGACTTCGCTTTCGACTCATCACCCGCTGCCGGACCGCGTGTTGCAGGCCGAGGCGCCCGCGGAAAGGGCTCCCGGCCGGGTGGCGAGGGCAAGCCTGGTTCACAGGGTGAAACGCGGCGACACCCTATCGGCGCTGGCACGCGCATACAATACGACTACCGCCGACCTGGCGCGCCTGAATGGGTTAAAGGATGTTGACCGCCTCATGCAGGGATTCGAGCTGAGGATCCCGGGGGCGGACCGGTCTGGTTACGGGATCCTGCAGGAATTGGCCGTTCCCGTCTTCGGCCCGGTCAGTTCCGGATTCGGGTACAGGTGGGGAAGGCCACACGAGGGAATAGACATTGCCAGCAAACACGGCCATCCCGTACGGGCCTCGGCGGACGGCCGGGTCGTCTTTTCGGGCTGGAAAGGAGGCTACGGTAATGTGGTGGTGCTGGAACACGCAGACGATGTACAGACATGGTACGGGCACCTGTCGAAGGCGCTCGTGAAACAGGGGCAGAAGGTGCTGAAGGCTTCGACCATCGGCCTCGTCGGGAGCACCGGCCACAGTACAGGTCCCCACCTGCACTTCGAGGTGAGAATTCACGGGCGCCCAATCGATCCCTCCTTCGTCCTGGGAGTCAACTGGGCGTCAACCTGAGCCTGGAAGTCAACCCTGACGAGCGGGACGGGGCTTTGCCTGGAACATCTCGTGCAGGGTCGCGAACGTGAAGCCCTTGGCGCGAAGGTCGTCAATAATGATTGGCAGCGCCTGCACGGTGCCCGTCAGGTCCTCGCCCGGCCCTCCCGCCGAATGAAACAGGATCACCGATCCGCTCGTCACCTGCGGTATTACGTTGCCGACTATCTGATCGAGGTTCAATCCCCTCCAGTCAAGCGAGTCGACGCTCCACAGGTACAGGCGGTAACCGGAGCGCGCAAGTGGTTCGATCGAGTCCGGGGCCACGGCGCCGTATGGCGGTCGAAACATCCCGCCCGCCTCCACGCCGAACCGGCGCAACTCCTCATCCGCCGTTCTGACTTCCCGTTCAACGTCTTGATGCGAGAAGTGAGAGATGTTCGGGTGGTTGAACGTGTGATTGCCCACGTCGTGCCCATCGTTCATGATTCGTTTCACCACCGAGGGGGCTTCGGCGAGTCTCTTGCCGATGAGGAAGAACGTGGCCTTGACGCCCTTTTGCGCAAGTATGTCGAGCACCTGGGGAGTGTACTGATTGTCCGGGCCGTCGTCGAAGGTTAGGGCCACGACCTTCCTGCCGGGATTGCCCTGCCTCAATACGGATTCGGGATACAGCCTCGCCAGATCGAATTCCCCCAGGATCCTGGTATCCTTCTCTTTGCCCCCGGCCAGATCGGAGGCCGCCGCCTGTTTGGAGGGGGATGGGACCGGAGCGGGCGGCGGCGCGGTCCTCGATTTCGCAACTCCATAGTAGGCCAGCACGGCTACGATGACCGCCGTCAGGGCCATCTTCAGTTTGTCGGATGAATTCATCGACGCCCTCCTCCCGGAATCACTTGCCCAGATGTATTGTCGCCTCGCGTTAAGCCCGCTATTCCCGCCACGGGAAAGGGCCGTGATGCCCTCGCGCTTCCAGGCATAGTATCTAGACGGCAAAAGATGATCCTCACCAGGCGGGGAATACCGGTGAAAAAGCGGGGCGCTCCATTGCTATCGATGACAGCTTCACTGACGGTGGCCGCGATCTTGTCGCGCGTCTGGGGTTTTGCCATGAGGGCGATAATGGCCCGATTCATCGGCGCCGAGGGAATGGGCCTTTTCCAGGTGGCCGGCGCCTATTTTATGGGCTTCGTCATACCCATCACGTCCGGACTCTCGCTCGCTACATCCAGGCTGGTCGCAAAGGAATCCGACCGCAGGCGGACCCCATTCACGGACAGGGTCGTCGCGGTGGCGGCAGCGATGGGCCTGGTCGCCTCGACAATCAGCCTCCTTCTCGCCAGGGTAATCCGACCGGGATCCCCCGAGGCGCGCGAGGCTCTTTCCCCCGGAGCTGTTGGACTGATGATAACGTCTTCGACCGTCTATGCGGTGATTGAGGGGTTTTTTCTAGGCTCGCGGAACGCCGGGCCGCTGTTATTCGCCGACCAGATACTCGAATTCACTAGATTCATCCTCGTAGCGGTGGCGCTCGCGCATCTCGGCGCCGTTTCCATCGGGTTGCGCCTTCGCTGGATAATGGTTCTGACCGCGTTCGCCGAGACAATCAGTCTCGCGTGGCTGGCGCGAAGGTACGTCGCGACCGAAGTCCTACTCCCCCGCCCCAGGTCGAGAGGCGGTTGTATGCCCGCTCACAGGATCGCCCGGGATATCCTCAAGACCGCCTCGCCCATCGGATTGACCCGGCTGATAGGTTCCGCGATGCGGATGGCCGAGGTATCCCTCGCGCCGCAAACGCTGATGAAGACGGGCCTCGGCATTCACGAGTCGCTGGCGGCCTACGGACAGGTGACTGGGATGGCGATCCCAGTGGTGCTCTTGCCCGCTGTGATCACGACGTCGCTGTCGCTCTCCATCGTTCCCGAGGTTGCCCGGTGCAAAACAGCCCAACAGGCGCGCGGCAGAGCCCGCGCAGCCTCCACCCTTGCCTTCTCGCTGGGGCTTCTCGTGACATGGCTGATAAACAGGTATTCCGATTGGATCGCGGCCATATTCTACGGGTCGGCTTGCAACCCGCATATCCTATCAGCGGTGGCGTTTCTAGCGCCGCCGCTGTATGTGGACCAGGTGACATCGTCCGTGTTGCGCGGTATGGGTCGCGCCGATGCCGCGCTTGTTTCCGACCTGCTCGCCTGGGTTTTGCGTCTATCTTTAATGCTTACCCTCCCGTCACACCCCGCCATCGGCGTCCGCGGATTCGCGATCGCCTTCGTGGCCTCGTCCGCCTTATCGGCCTTGATCAATATCGCAGCCATTTTCGCGGGGGGATCCGCCCGTCGCGAGTAGATAATCCTCGATCCTCGAAATACGCCGATAGGGAAACAGGCCGTAGAACGCCGGGCATGACACCGTCATGAATGGGCCGCCCGACTCACGGTGGATTACGAGGTGATCTCGCATCCCTGGACTCGCCCGCTACGCACTCCAGGAACATGTCGAGATCCTCGATGAGATTAAGTACGTTTTGTTTGAGAGCCGCGCCGTCAGGCAGGATCTTGAGGCAGGTCTCCCTGATCCTATGGGCTATCTGCGCCTGTCGGTTTGTCACGGGCGCAACCCCCCTGCTTCAAGTAGGAGACAACCAGCCGGTCGATCCTACGGCTCAACTCCAGAACCCTGTCCTCCTGGAGTGTGTTGCGGCTCGCCAGGTCAGCCAACTCCTTTCGGAGATCCCTGATCTGGTCGGAGATGTCGCTCAATTCCCTCCGGCCTCCTCTGAGCTCGGCTAGTAAGGAGACGTGGTTCTCCAGGATTCTATCGGAATCCTTGCAAGTTTGGCGACAATTGTTCGCCAGTGTTCGACACTCATCGCCGATGTCCTGGACAGAGGGGCATTCCTGACCCCCGCGCCCGGCTCAGATTCGCCGCCACTCGCATATCGCCGTGAAGAAGAGCCCGCACTCGGCAACATGCGCACCCGTTATCTCCTCCCAACGACGGGCGTACTCCCGAACTTGTACACCGTAGTAATCGATGAGGTCCCGCATGTGCGCCTCGGATTCCACCTCATCGGACTTGTAGTCTGCAATCACCCAGCCTGCATCCTCCCTGAAAGCCAGGTCGATCGTCCCCGTCAAATACACACCGCCGTCGAACAGGCCGAAGGGCGTCTCGATCATCCTCTCGCGAGCTGTTACGACGCGTCGCCAGAAAGGCGACGCCACGACACCCCGCAGCACCCGCGCGAGTTCGTCCATCTCCCCGGGCATGAGTTCCTGTTCCGCGGCCAGAATGCCGGGGATCTCGCCCGACCATTCGGCCCGCGAGGCGGCGGCGATGGCGAGCATCCTGTGGACGAGCCGCCCCCACACCGGCCCGCGGCCCGCGCCCCCCTTACCAGGGTATGCGCGCCGGGCGGTGACGGACGTCACGCTGTCGTGACGGTAGTCCGGCCGCACGATCATCTCCATGTCCGTTTCGATGTCCCGATTCGCCGCCGCGAACGCGACATGGGCGGGAACGCCGGCGGGCGATGGAGCATCGCACGAGACGCCGACTTCAAGCCGGGGGACCCGCGTGTCCAGTGGGTCCCGTGCGCCCCGGGGGACCCGGGGGAAGGCCTCGATCGCATCGGCCCTATCCAGAAAGGATTCCAGCGGGGACCAGGGGTTCCTGGCGCTCCTGGACGGGCACCGGCTGACGACCAGGAGGTCTCTCGCCCTGGTCGCGGCCACATACAGCAGCCGGATTCTCTCGGCCTCGAGGTACTTCTCTTCCTCCCGGCGGTATTCGTCCCAGCCACGCGGTGCCGCCACGGTCTCGACCTGATACTCGCCCTTTCTCCGCCGGATACTCACGTAGCCGGCCGGCTCGCCGGAAATCCTCCGCACGTGGAAATCGGGCTCGTGCTGCGGGTTGCTGCTCGGGTTGGCCAGTATGACCACCGGGGATTCCAGCCCCTTCGCCTTGTGCACATTCATCAGGCGGACCCCGGGGCGCCTGCCCCCCTCCACATCGATGTCCTCCTCCGCGCCCTCCTCCATGAGTTGCCCGAGATACTCCAGCGTCTCCTCGAATCCCGTCGCGCCGCGCCCTTCGCGCCCCCTGGCCCCCTCGATGAACTGCATAATGCATCCGGCGCCGTCGCCCTCGGTACCGCGCCCTTCCACGGCCCTGGAGAAGGCAGGCAGGCCCAGGTCAACGGCAATTTTCTCGATCGCTCCGCCGGGCGGAATGTCCCTCGCCCAGCCCCAATAGGTTCGCAACCGCTCCCAGGCGTCGCTGAAGACGGCGAACCCATGGGGAACCGGCGAGAGGAAGCAAAAGCGCCCACCCGCCCGTTTAAACTGGTACAACTGCTCGTCGCTGACCCCGAAGAACATCCCCCGCAGGGCGGCGACCAGGAACACGGGGTCCCCCGGATCGGCGAGGCAACGCAGGAGATAGTAGAACTCCTGCAATGACGGAGAACGCTGGATCCCGCTCTCGCCCGAGATCGTATACGGTATCCCGCGTTCTCCCAGGGCCTCCCCGTACACGTCCATGTTTCGCTTAAACATGGTGAGGATCATGAAATCCTCCGGGACGGGTCGGGGGCCCAGCCCGCGCCTGCTTTCTTCAGGCGTCCGCGGGAGAGCGAGGTCTCCATCGAGGGCCCGGCCGATCCAGTCGGCTATGCGGTCCGCGTCCTCCCGGACAACATCCCCCTGCCTGCGGGCGCCGGCGAGATCCAGGCGCCGTATTCCGCACTCGCCCGCCCGTCCACCATCGCGAACCGCGGCCATGGGGGAGTATCGCGGCTGGTACGGCGGGCCGAGCGCCCGAAACAACCCCTCAAAGGCGGGGTTGATCCAGTCGACGATCCCGGGGACCGATCGGAAGTTGGTGGTGAGGCTCACCGCGCGGCCGCCCGTCTCGACTATACGCCTCTTCACGAGGTCGTATGTATCGATGTCGGCCCGCCGGAAGCGATATATCGACTGCTTCGGATCCCCGACCACGAACAGGGAGCCGTTGCGCGGCGAGAGGCGGGTCCAGTCGGTCTCGGCAGTGTCTTCTCCTGTGAGGTAGAACATTATCTCCGCCTGCACGGGGTCGGTGTCCTGAAATTCATCCACGAAGAGGCGAGTGTACTTTCCCCGGAAATACGCTCTGACATTCGGGTTATCGCGAAGCATGGCCGCGGTCCGCATGAGGAGATCCTGGAAGTTGACCTTGTTCAGCCTCTCCCTGATCCCGGAGTAGTGCCGGGCGGCCGGGAGGAGGAACTCCATCACGACATGGTGGCGGCACTCCCGCCATTTCTCCAGTACGGGGGCCACCGTGCCCGAGCGGAACTCCTCGAACGCGGAGGCCGCCTCCCTCGCGTTATCCGCCGCAGGCCACCTGTTGAGGGTGGGCTTGATGTTCCTGTCCATCCCGCTCAGGAGGCGCAGGAAGTACCTGTCGTCGTCCAAATCGAACGCAGCCATCCAGCGGCGCGCGCGCACGATGAGGGATTGCAGCGTGTCCCACCCGTTCTCCGGCTCGCTCTGGGGCATTCGCGCCGCGGCGACCTCAAGGAACCGTGCAAGGGATCCCCTCGCCTCCCCCAGGTCCGGCATCGGAGAGGGGTCGCTCGCCATTCTCACGTCCGGATACAACACGATCTGCTCGTAGGCGGAGACCAGATCCGCGGGGGAGATATCGAGGCTGTCCAGGGTATCCAGGGTCTCAGGGTGTTCCAGGCGGACCCGCACGAGGTATTCGCTCCACGCCCGCCTCATCAACAGCCTCTCTTCCGCGCCCTCGATCTCCTCGAAACCGGTCCCGAGACCCGCCTCCACGGGGCGTTCCCTTAACAGCCGGCCGCAGAATGAGTGGATGGTGCCGGTGAACGCCTGGCCCAGATCGTCCAACGCCCGCCGGAGACGCCTCCCTACGACCTCGTTCGTCTCCGTCCGGATACCGCCCTCGAGCGCCTCCTGCAGCCTCTGTCTCAACTCCGCGGCCGCCTTCCTGGTGAAGGTGACGGCCGCGATGTTCGCCGTCTCACACGTCCCCGTCGAGAGGAGCCGCGTTATCCTCCTGACGAGACTGGTCGTCTTGCCGGACCCCGCACCCGCTTCCACCAGGAAGTTGTGATCGAGGTCGGCCAGGATGAGGTCGCGCGCGTCCTGGTCGGGGAGCCTACTCATACTCCTGCAGCTCCTTCCACGGGCGGAACAGGGCGTTCTTCCCGGATTCCGCCTTCACCTTCGATCCCTCGGCGGACCGCACCCCACCGCAAGCGGGGGAGAATTCGCACCACCTGCACCTCGCGGAGTCGGTGGTCGGATGAAAGGCACCGGACGATCCGATCTCGACGATCCTCTCGATGACTTGGCCAGTCCGCTCCCATTTCCTGGCGGGCCTCGCGACGATCCGGCCCTCGCCCTTTTCCGTCAGAAACAGGTATCCCGAGGAGTCCACCCTCGCGGCCGAGTCGATCCCCGTCTCCCGAAGCATCGACTCAGCCGCCCGCGCGTACACTGCGTGCTGGATCTGAGTCCCCTTCCTCACGAAACCCCGCTCCTCGTATCCGAAGGCGCTTCCCGTCTTGTAGTCCCAAACAGCGTACGAGTGTCCGTCCCCCGCATTGATCCGATCGATCCGGTCCACCCGTCCCATCACCAGGATTCGCGAACCCCCCGGGAGAGGCACCTCCAGGGGAACCGCGGGGTTGCCCGGCGGGGAGTCCGCTGCAGAGGCGTGCCCCGGCTGCGCAACCCCCGTCAGAGCGTCCACTACCGGGGCGTCTCCCGCATCCCCGTCCGGGCTCAATCCGAACGGCGCCTCGAGAAGCACAGGGGTCATCCTCCCCGCCATTTCCCCCTGAACCCTCACGAACACGTCGAGAGACCTCCGCAGGCCCTCCGCCTCGAATTCATAGACGAGTTCGCTTGGCGGCGGCGCCTCGTCCCTGCAGGCGGCAATGGCTTCGCCCGCTATCTCCATCACGCGGTCGCGGTCGAGGTAGCGCCCATTCCCGCCGAGCCCTTCCTCCAGGCACCGGCTATATATGGAATGAAGCAGCCGCCCCCTGGTCGCGGCGTCCAGCCACCGGCCGGGGTCGTATTCGAGATCGCGCGGGCACTCGACCCTCAGCACCCGAGCCAGGAAGTAATAGAATGGGCAGGAGGCCAGGTCTTCGAGGGTAGACGTCGAGTGGACGGCGTCCCGCATGTCCGGCGGGCAGGCGGCTATCAGCCCATCGTATGCCGTGAGAACGTCGCTCTCGCGGGCCGCCCGAGCCCTCAACCCGGCGTCCAGTCGAGGGTATGCCTTTCTCACCTCATCGATAGCGTCCCCCACGAAATCCTTCCGGCGCAGGGCGCACAGCCACCATTCGCCCCCTGTCACCGCTCCGGCGGTGGTTGCCGGCGCGTACGCGGCGGGGTCGCCCGTCGCCCGCTCCAGATCGCCGTAGCCCGCCCCGAGCTCGCCCGAGACGAGCCGGTAGGCCTGCAACATGAAGGGGGATGGGAAACACGGCCTGGACTCCGCCACATCGTAGCAGGAATACACCAGCCACACCCGTCCCCTGCGCGAGGCTAGCATCTCGGCCATGCCGCGTAATCTCGCCTGCGTCTCCGCGGACCTGGGCGCGAGCCGGGGGGAGATTGCCTCCCTCTCTATATCGAGCAGCACGGGATCCTGCGGGCTGTCGCCGGGGAAGCCGGAGGCGTCCAGCCCCACGATAAAGGTATTGGGGCGGCTACCCCACGCAGGTCCGCGGATTCCAGTAACGTGAAGGTGACCCGGCAGCGGCCGCGATTCTCCGGCGTACATCGTGCCGGTCTCCGCCGCGATCCGCGACAGGGCCTCACCCAGGGGGATCTGGTCCCGTAACACCGCCTCGGGCAAGTCTTCCAGCATCGCGGCCAATGCTTCAACCGCACTCGCGTCCAGGTCTCCGCAAATCCGCGAGCGGTTGCGCGCGAAATGCTCCACGCCGAGGCACAGCGACCTCATGCTGACCAGCCCGCGGCCATCCGGCTCAGGGATGCGAGAAAGGACATCGTCGACCCAGTCGGCCAGTGCCCGCCGCGCGGCGTCGCCCGAAGAGTCCAGGAGCAGGGCATAGCGGTCCCGTCCCCAGCCGATGTTCGCTTGCCGGAGAGCGCGCGTCAGAAGGAGCGGGGATTCAATGTCGACGTCGCCGCTCATGAATAGCCTGCGAAGCAGGCCGGCCTGGTAACCCTCGCCGACCCAGCGGAGAAGGGCCAGGACCGCCCCGCCCGGCCGGGTCGAAATCACCGGAACACCCTCGCCGAACGTCACGGGGATGCCCAGCATGGCTGATTGCGACATGAATAATGGGATGTACGCCGGCCCGGATGTGTACACCGCGACGGCCGCGTCCGCGGGTATCCCCTCCGACCTGAGGCTGCGGAACACCTGCCTGACCTCGTTGGCCGTTCCATAGGCCGCGTGAAACCGCACGTCCACGTTCGCGTCCACGTTAGGGCGCGCAGGCCCGGAGGGCGACCCCTCCGGGCGGAAAAGCCACGACAAGAGGGATTGCGCCCCTGGTTTCGAGGGCGATTCACCACCCGCCCGTGGGCGATTTCCCTGCTGTCGTTCCTCGAGATCGAAGCGGATCCCGGGCGGGTCCGGCGCGTCCACGACCGGGTCGCACCCCAGCACGACGCGCCTCCCATCGCTCAGAGCGGCGAGGAACTCAAACGTCAGTGGGGCGAACGCGGCGCCGTGGGGGATTAGATAGACCGGCCCGTCGGCCGTGATGTCGTCGGCGTCATCGCGCAATACTTCAAGGGCCGCAGCCATCGCCCCGGCGTCATCGGCCAACATGCCCGCCGTCAATCCGCCTTCATACGCCGCCAGAATGTCACGGATCTCCTCGCCCTTCCGCGGGTCCACGAACGACCCGGGATCCAGATCCGATGCACTCACCCCCGCCATCCTTAGCTCCCTTATGGCGCCAAGCAGCGCGGGGGCCGGTCCCAGTGGCGATTTAAGCGGGTCGAGGTAGCGGAATCCGCCGCGCTCCCTCATGTCCTCGATGGCCAGTTCCACCAGGTGTAGGGCCTGTCCCCTGGTTATCCGCTTGACGCCCCTGCGCGCGAACACCGGTTCCGCGACAGACCAAGCCAGGTCTAGCGGGGTTCTGGGCCTGAGATTGGCCCAGGCCACGCCCCCGACGGCGAGCGACTCAAGGGCCTCATGGCCCGGGAGCATCGACGGCGATACGAGGATCTTCTCGCGCAACGGAAAGGCCCGGCACACCCGGGCGAGTTCCCCGAGAAAAACGTTCACGTTCTGATGCGACCCTCCAGTGCGTTAGGCCTTAAGGACGCGTCGCAGTTGCTCGACGGTAATGTTTCCCCCGGACAACATCAGGGCCACACGCTTTCCCGCGATTCTGCCGGAGATCTTGCGGGCCGCCGCCGTGGCCGCGGCGCCGGCGCCCTCCGCAAGCTGGTGCGCCGTCTCGAGAAGCAGGACGACCGCCTGCTCGATCTCCTCTTCGGAGACCAGCACCATGTCATCCAGGTACTTGCGCAGTATGCTGAACGGCAGTTCGAACGCGACCCGCGTGGCGAGGCCCTCGGCGAACGTGTCGGGGTAGCCGGTCTCGACCAGCCGTCCCTCTTTCCACGAACGGTAGACTGCGGGCGCGCGCTCGGCCTGCGCGCCGATGACCTTGATCCCCGGATTCAGCGACTTCGCCACGATGCATGCCCCGCACGCGCCGCTCCCGCCGCCGACGGGCACTATTATGTAATCGAGGTCCGGCGCCTCCTCGATGATCTCCAGGTACGCCGTGGCCACGCCCGCAATGAGCAATGGCTCATTCATCGAATGCACGTACCTGTAGCCGCGCTCCCCCGCCATTTCTTCGACCAGCACCCGGACTTCATCGAAGTCTTTGCCGTGGAGAATCACCTTCGCCCCGAGGTTTCGCATGGCTTCAACCTTGTACGGGTTCGCGCCCTCGGGCGCCCCTATGATGGCCGGCACCCCAAATGCCCTCGCGGAGTATGCGATCGACTGCCCGTGGTTACCGGTTGACGCTGTGATGACCCCGTTCGCCCGCTCTTCCCGGGTCAGCCTCGAAATGAGATTCAAGCCCCCGCGAATCTTGAAAGCGCCGATGGGTTGCAGGTTTTCACATTTCAGATAGGTCTCGCAGCCCAGGGCCTTATCCAGGGCCGCCGGCCGGATCAGTGGGGTGGGCCGTAGATGCCTCTTGACTACGGTCCTAGCTCTGAAAACATCCGATATTGTGGGCTCCCATAACTCAGGCAACATGATCCCTCCCAGGGCTTCGCCCACGCTACCCGACGCGGGCCAGCCGTCCGTCTTGGATAGAGTAATGGCCGAAGGCCGCGAGGGGGGCCGTGGCCTCACGCGGGGCCTCGCCCCTCGCTTCGGCGATGAGGCCCGCCATCTCGGGATGGCAGGAGAAAAGCAAAACCTGTTGCTCCCTCGCGAATTCGAGTATCAACCTGACGGCACCCGCCCGCCTCCCGGGGTCGAAATTCACCAGGATGTCATCCAGGATGACTGGAATGGGTTCGGCCCGCCGCGCGAACTCGCCGGCGAGTCCCAACCGGATGGCCAGATACACCTGCTCGGCGAGCCCCCTGCTCCACGCCCCCTCCCCCTTGCGCCTGAGAGAGGCGTCCTCCAATTCGATCCTGCCCTCGCCGAGCGAGGAGATCACGCGGTAGCAATCCCCTACCATCATCGCGAGAAACCCGTCCGCCCGCCGTATGATCTCCGGCTGCCGCTCGCGCTCGTAGGCGTCCCTCGTCTCCGCGAGCAGCGAACGGCACATGGCGAGCCTCGCCCAGCGCCTGGCCGCGGAGCCGATCTCTTCGACGACGCCGTTCCGCTCGAGCAGCAGCCGACCCAGGTCCTCGCTGCGCGAAAGCTGGTCGAGCCGTTCGCTCAACCGCCCGCTCACGTCCCTGTCGTGGGATACCTCGGCGAGCACTTCCTCCAGCCTGCGGCGCAGCGCGTCTTCCTCCGCCTCCAGCGTCACGGGGTCGATCCCATCCATCTCGACCTCGAGGGCCGACCGCGCCTCCTCGTTCCCGGCGATCGTCCGTAGGGCGAGATCGCACTTCTCTATCTCGCGCCTGGTATTGCGCCATTCCTCGAACTGCAGCGCGAGCGCGCGGAATTCGTCCATGTCCCGCGCCCCCGCCTGTTCGAACATGGCGGCCACGGCCGTTTCCTTGTCCGCGAGCGCCCCCCCTATCCTGGCGCTCGCCGATTGGGCCTCCCTCAGGTCGTTCCTCAACTGCGTCGCCCTTTGGAGGACTTCCCGGGCCACTTCGAGAGCCCTGCGGAGGGCGTCCACGTCCTCCACGCCGCCAACGCCATCATGCAACGGCCTTCCGCACGCGTCTGTCACGGACGCTATCCTCGCCCTGGCGGAGGCGATGTAATCAGCCAGTTGTCGCGCCCTCTCCTCCCCGTCCTCGAGGCCCCGCCTGGCAGCGCGAGCGCCGTCCACCGCCTGGAGGACGGCCTCGAAGCCCTCGGGCCTGATCCCCGGGGCGAAACCGCGCGCCGCCAGCCAGCCGGCCCACTCGTCCCGAATCCCCTGCAACGCTGAGAAGGCCTCCGCCGCGGCCTGCCTGGCGGCCTCCATCTTGCGCCTGGCGTCGTCCAGGGCCGACTCAGCCTCGTTCTTCCTTCTTTCAATCTCCTTCCACGAACGCAGTGCCTCTACGGCGCGCTCCGCCGCAGCCAGCATCCGCTCTGCCTCCTGGATGCCCGCGATCGGACCCGCCCCGGCCGCGCCCGACGCCCTCGCCTCTTCACTGATGGCGGCAACCTGTTCCTCCAGGCCCTGTACAGCGGCGCGGGCCTCATCCAGGGCGCGCCCGGCCTCCTCCGCATCCGCCTTCATCTGCGCCGCGAGCATCTCGGCCGCCTCCCGCCGCCCCTTCCACCCCAGGCCGAACGCCAGCCATGCCGTAACCCCCGCCGCGGCCGACGCGACGAGGGCGGGCAGTATGGACCGCTGTGCGAGGAACACGGCCCCGAGGGCGACCGCAGCGATAATGAGGGCGGCGGGCAGGCGGCCGGGTGCCACCCGCGCTTCCACGGGCGGTCGTTCCCGCAGCCTCTCGAGCCTTCGTCGCGCCTCCGCCTCCGCCTCGCGCGCGGCGTCGAGGCGAACCCGCAATGCCTCCCCCCGGGCCGCGAGCGAGCGAGCGACGCGAGCCGCTTCCAGCCTGCCGCG
This sequence comes from Bacillota bacterium, assembly GCA_018434225.1. GTDB lineage: Bacteria > Bacillota > Sulfobacillia > JABLXB01 > JABLXB01 > SM1-B181. Next base: position 9,665 of record JAHDPS010000020.1, on the reverse strand, counting down.
GGCCTGCTCCATGTCAGTGATGGGCGGGACGGGCTCTGCCTCGAAAATGCTCTGCGCCTCGATGAACCTCCGCTCGGCCTCGCCGACCGAGGCCTCGGCCGCCTGGGACTGCGATCTGGCCCGATCGTGCCGGGACTCGGAATCCCGCAAACAACGCGCCGATTCCTGGACGCCCTGGCGCACCTGGACGGATGTATCGACACAATCCAGCCGGCCGGCGTCCCACTCCGGCCCGATCTCCCGCAGTCTCCTTTCGAATTCCGCCCTCAGCCTGTCGACCGCGGCCGAGGCCCCCGGGTGTTCACGCAGCGCGGAGGCCAATTTCTCTCGCTCACCCGCCAGTCCCTCGATCGCCTCTTCGCGGCCGAGCACCCGCTCATCGATATGCAGGCTCGCCGCTTCGTTCTTGAGACGGGCGGCCTTGTCGTCGAGTTCTTTCATCTCTTTCTTGAGCCGCTCGATCTGGTCGATCAGGGATTCCATCCGCTCCAGGCCCGCCGGGAGGAATCCAGCCGCATGGGCCAGCCCCGCCTCGCTCTTGCGCAGCATCGACAACCGCGCCCACGGTTCGATCCCGCGCCGGAGCTGCTCGACGCGGCGGAGCCTCAGGCGGACGCGTTCCTCCTCCTCGCGGCCGACCTGAATGCTCGCCAGGAGCGAGGCCCTCTGCCCCTCGATCCCGGCGTACTCGGCGGACTGCAAGCCGAGGTCGGCTATCCGCTGATCTATGTCCCTTAACCTGCGGAGGAGGTCGTTGATCCTCTGTTTGGATCCCCTCTGGCTGAGGAGCCCGTCCATCTCGCGCTTGATCGTCTCCAGCGTCTCCGGGACCGATGACGCCCCCAGCCCCGCCCCCGCGGCGAAGAGGCGCCCGCCTGCGCTCTCGCGGGACAGGACCTCCAGTCCCTGCATATCCTTCAAGCCTATCGCGAAAATGCTCTCGTATACCTGCCTGTCTATGCCCCCCAACAGGCGATCCGACGGTTCGGCCTGTTCGGCGCCGCCGCCATCCCCCGCGATGAGCGCGCGCCTTCCCGTTCGCTCGACGGTGATCCGCCTGCCGTCGCCCATGACCAGCTGCAACCTGCCACCGTGGCCGCCGCCCCTCAGGGGCGGGTAGTCGTTGCGGGGGCGACGCGGGAATCCGAAGAGCACGGTGCGGATGAACTCCATTAGCGTGGACTTGCCGGATTCGTTGTTGCCCGTGAACAGGACGAGGCCGGGCGGCATGTCTTCGATCCCCTGTTCGTGGAACACGCCGAACCCATCTATGTGAAGGCCGCTGATCCGCACCCCTATTCCTCCCCCAGCAGGTGGTCCAATCCCCAGGCCTCGGCCTCATCGAGGATGGATAGCAGATCGTCGTCGGAGAATTCCACGTGGCGCGCCACCAGGCGGTATTCAGGCCACGCGGCCATCATCTCGCGAAGGGCGCGCGGGGCCTCCCCGGAAGCCCGCATGGATTCCACGCGGCGGAGAAAGTCGCCGGGGAAATCGTCTACCCTGCGGCGCTGGGCCGGATCGGCACCTCGCCTGGTCCGGATATCCACTGACTCGACCCAGACGAAATCGGTTCGATCGGGCTCGTTCTCCCGCAACGGCAGGGCGAGATCCCTGTCGGGATCCACCTGCGCGAGGGCCGCATGAAGGTTCCCCCGCCCCGATATCTCCAGCCTCAGCACGGACGCGCGCCCTTCGGCGCCGCCGCGCACGTCCTCTCTCAGGCGGAAAAGCACGTCCATCAGATCACCTAGCGTGTCCAGGCCCGCGATGTCCACGCTCTGCACGAACCACCGGACGACGTCGGTGGGGACGAACTCGTTCGCAACGCGCCGGCCCGCGTCTACATGGACAAGATAGCACCCGCGCGGGCCCGTCTCCCTGACGCTCCGCCCCTGGGTATTGCCGGGCTGTGCGATACAGGGGCCCTGCTGTCGCAGCAGGCTTCGCGAGTGGATGTGGCCGAGCGCCCAGTAATCGATGCCGCTCGCCGCGAGGTCGTCGACGGTGCAGGGCGCGTAGTTATCGTGTCGAGGGTCGCCTCCCACGTTACAGTGGAGTACGCCGATGGAGAACGGCCCGCCGCTGTCCGCCTTGAACCTGCGCGACAGGTTCTCCTGGACGTTGCGGACGCGGTAACTCACCCCGTAGACGCGGGCCAGTTCGGCCCCGCAGCGCTCGACCGGCAGCCCTTCGACGTCGCCGCCGAACCGGTGGACCGCCGGAGGAAGCGCAAGGCCCGCCTCCCACCCCGTCAGCGGGTCGTGATTGCCGTGGGACACAAAGCACTGTACTCCATTCTCGGCCGCTCTGCGAAGCCCGTCGCGAAAACGGAGCTGTGCCCGCAGGCTGCGATCCGCCCCGTCGTAGACGTCCCCGGCCACCACGAGGAAGTCCGCCCTTTTCCGGATCGCGAGGTCGATAACATTGTCGAAAGCCCTGAATGTGGCATCGCAAAGGACCTCGGCGATGGACGGCGCGGTCGAACGAACGCCCTCAAAGGGGCTGTCCAGGTGCAGGTCCGCGCAGTGGACGAAGGTGAACCCATCACTCATGTCTACTCACCACCCGGGAACGGCTGATGAGCCGTACTTCGCCCGGGAGGCGCCGGGCTCCTCCGTCCACCGCGCAACCACGTCTCTCTACCGGAGCCGCTTCTCCCCCTCGATGCGCTGCAGCGGGGCGATGTCCTGGATCGTCTCGAGGGTGCCGAGGTATTCGCCCGCGGCGTTTCTCACCGCGAAGTAGGAGATGAGGAGGTACTTTTCCCCCAGGCGTATCCAGAATTGCTCCGAATCCTTGCGCCCGGCCTTGAGGTCCTCCAGCACTGCGTTCACGAGGGGAAGGCTCTTGGCCGGATGGCACTGCTCGACCTTCCGCCCGAGGCTCGCGCGCGAGCGGGCGAAAGCACGGTCCTGCGTGCCGCTGAAGTACTTGAACTCGTCATCGGCGTCCACGAAGGTGATGTCGAGCGGCAGCGTGTTCAGCACCCACTCGACCTGCTCCCTCGTCAGGGCGCCGGTGGGGAACGTCAGTAGGCCCTGCCCTTCGAGTGAATCGCCTCCCCCAGTGCCGGCTCCCCTGTCGCGCACGTGCGCGGCCAGGGCATCCGGACCCTCGTGCGCGCCCCCGGCGACCGGGGTCCCGGCGGCGGTAGGGGCTCCCGTGGGAGCCGCGGTCCTGGTGGGAGCCGCTGTCCTGGCGGATTCGGGAGTGAAGCAGCAGTATCCGAGCTCGTCGCACTCCCGCCTGACCTCGAGCCACTCCTGCGGAGGGATGGCGTCCAGGGCCATCGGATACAGGATGTTGTTCTCCTTGTATACGTGGCTCGACAGCATGGGGGCCAGCGCCCGCGTGGCCTCACCGAGCCTTGCGGCGAAATCGCCGGGACTCAGCCGGTCGTGCGATTCGATTACATCCCTCAACCGCTTCTTCAGCTCGCGAATCTCGTCATGCTCGGACCACATCACCGCGGGGGGCTCGGTGATCCCGTGCTTCCCCATGTGGGGGAACAGGACGTTCTCCTCGCGGGTGTGATGGCCCTCCGCCTCGAGGAGGTGGCCTATGGCCTCGCGAAGCGCGGGTATCCGGGCCAGAATCGCCTCGCGGTTGGGACGGGCCTCAATCTCCGCGGCCGCTTTTTCGATTATGCCAAGGAACTCCAGGATCATCCTGTGCTCCTCCATGAAGGTGTGGATCGGGTGCCCCGGGGGCGTCTCGCGTTCCTGTTTGCCCAGGGCGTCCTTCATTACGGCGAGATGGACGTCGCACAGGCGCCGAATCTCCCCCTGAGGCATACCCTCTTCCACCAGTTCCTGCTCCGCGATGCCTATGTCGCTGGCATCGACACCATCCATCGTCTCCTTGAACTTACGCTTCATATCTTCGAGGTCGGCGCCGGCGTGAATCTCCCTGATTATCTCCTTGAGGTTATCCTTCCTCTGTCGTCTGGCGTCCATTGTCATCCCCCCTCAATACTCGGATTCCCGAACTCAGACTCCGGATTACTTAATCTTCTTCGGGTTGGGCGTCTTCACCACCAGCACACTGAACCTGCTATCAGGCGCAGCCTTCAACCCGTGGGGAATACGGGCGGGGCTCACGATTATGTCCCCGGCCTTCACCTCGCCGCTCTCGTCCCCGATCTCAACGGTCCCTCGCCCCTCCACCACGTAGAAGAATACGTCCACCGGAGTCACGTGGGTCTCGACGGTTTGTCCCGGCTCTATCACGAGATTGGCCAATACCACGTCGGGCGTGTCGATCAGAAATCTCGCACCGATCCCCCTCGGGTTGAGGGTGATGGGCATTTCGTTCAAGCGCAGTATCCTCATCAGTCACACCTCCAGCGTGTTTTCCGGCGCCGTCTTCCCGGAGTCAGCCGTCAGCACCCACTCGAATCCGGCTTTCCATCGACCCCGGGCTTCGGCGGTCCGTAGTAAAGGATGCCCGATGGACAGGCGTTGACACAATCCGTGCAGCCCACGCATTCCAGGCTGCGCACCGGTAGCCCCGCCCGCGCGAAGCCCGAAACCTCGACTCCCTTTGGGCATGCCCTGTCGCACGCCCCGCACCCCGCGCACTCCCCCGAAACCCTCACCCTGTAGGGCGCCACTCGCGATAGGAGCGATATGGCCGTGCCGAACGGGCAGATATATCTGCACCACGCTCGGGATCCCAGAAGATATACCAGCAAGGCGGTCCCGCCGATCCACGCGACGGAGCCGGGGTTCAACATACCATCGAGGGGCGCCGGCATTCCGAGCCTGAACACCACCTTCGAGGCGGGGTGTCTCACCGCGTCAACGATGGGTCGGGAAACCAGAAAGACCAACAGCACGTACTTTGCGTAACGAAGCAACTTTAACCAATCCGGCAAGGCCGGGGCGGGGCGGGCGGCCCCGTTTCTCCCGCGCCCTCTCCCCAGGAGGCCCCAGACAGCGTCCTGGTATGACCCGAAGGCGCACACCCAGCCACAATACACTGGGCCGAATACCAGTGCCGAGAGGAATACGGCCCCCCAGAAGAATGTGGCGGCCGTCACCATCCCCTTAGCCGTCGCGAAGAATACCCGAGGCGAGAGTTTACCCACCACACCGATCCCGGCGCCATACCATAAAATCGCCTGTACGATGAGGAACAGGGCGAATCCCGCCTGCACATACGACCGCGCGCTCGCGCGCTTTCCCCTCGCTTTACCTGACGCCTTTGCCGCCATGTCGTACGCCGCCTTTCACATCACGATCCCCTGATTCCGGGGAATGCCCGCCGGCTCGACCATCCGCCGGCGGGCACGGGTCTCCCGAGGCTATCCGAGAATCGCCTCGATGTCCGCTTCCGGAGTGGTAAGGGGCTGGATGCTGTAATTGTCCTGGAGCGTCTTGAGTACATTGGTTGTAAAGAACGCCGGAAGGCTCGGCCCTATCCGGATATTCTTGATCCCGAGATGTAGCAGCGTCAGCAATATGGAGACGGCCTTCTGCTCAAACCACGAGAGCACCAGGGTCAGCGGCAGATCGTTGACACCGCAGTTGAAGGCCTGCGCCAGGGCCACCGCCACCTGGATTGCCGAGTAGGCGTCATTGCATTGCCCCATGTCGATGAGGCGGGGGATGCCGTCGATGTCCCCGAGGTCCAGATAGTTGAAGCGATACTTGCCGCATCCCAGAGTAAGCACCACGCAGTCTTTCGGCAGCCTCTGGACGAACTCGGTGTAGTAGCTCCGCCCAGGCTTTTGTCCGTCGCATCCACCGACGAGGAAGAAGTGGCGGATCTTCCCGTCCTTGACCGCGCCCACGATCTTTTCGGCCAGGCCGAGCACCGCCTGGTGGTGGAAACCGGTCGTAGTGGTCGCCTTCACGTCGTCGGGCAGCGGTGGCAGGGACAGCGCCTTCTCGATCACGGGCCGGAAATCACGGCCCTCGATGTGCCTTACACCCGGCAGTCGCGCTATGCCGCACGTGAACATCCTATCCCTGTATGACTCCTTGGGCGTGAGCACGCAGTTAGTGGTGCCGAGAATCGCACCCGAAAACTCCTCGAATTCCCGGCGCTGATTCTGCCATGCCGTGCCGTAGTTGCCCGCGAGGTGCTTGAATTTGCGCAGCTCCGGGTAGCCATGGGCGGGCAGCATTTCACCGTGGGTATAGACCTTGACGCCCGTTCCCTCCGACTGCACCAGCAATTCGTACAGATCGAGCATGTCGTGTCCCGTCACGACGATGCCCGAACCCTCTTCGGTGCCGACCTTCACCCGTGTAGGAGTGGGGAGTCCGAAACGGCTCGAGTGAGCCTTGCTCAGCATCTCCATGGCCTTCAGGTTAACCTCGCCCGCCTTCAAGAGCAGGTCAATATGGGAACCGAGGTCAAAGTTCACGTTCGTCAGGGTGGTAAACAGCCCCTCCGCAAGGAAAGCATCGACTTCCTCGTCGTGCGCTCCGAGCTCGCGGGCGTGGTAAGCGTACGCGGCAATCCCCTTCAGCGCGATGATCAACGTGTCTTGCAGGCTGGCTATATCCTCGTTCTTGCCGCACACACCAACCTTGGTGCATCCGGTCCCGCCCGCAGTCTGTTCACACTGGTAGCAAAACATCCGGCTTCTCCTCCTGTCTCTTTCAGGTCTCTGTCTGGACTCCGCCCCAATCACAGTCGCGATCCGGCGTCCCGGCCGCAATCAGGCATCCCCGTGGCGGCCCGTTTGGCCCGACTCGCGGCCCGCTTCGTCCAACTCGTTGACGAGATCGTCAAGGGTCACCCCCCTCAGAAAATCCGCTATCTGAGCCTCTATGCCGATCCACTTGCTCTTTAACGGGCAGCCCGTGGCCCGCGGGCAGCCTTCCTTGCCCAGTAAGCACTTGTTCATGGTAAGAGGCCCCTGAATACTCTCCACCACCTCCAGGACGGTCGTGTCGCGGGGATCCTTCGTGAGAAAGAATCCTCCCCGGACCCCTCTGTGGGCCCCAACTATGCCGGCCCTCGCGCACTTCTGGAACAGCTTCTGTAAGAACTCGAGGGGAACGTCCTGCTGAGCGGCCACCTCTGCGGCGCTCACAACATTTCCCCTCCTGGAAGCCAGGTACACCAACGCGCGGAGGGCATAGTCGGTGTCTCTCCTGATGATCTCCATCTTCTCGGGTCACGTCCTTTTCGCTCTGCAATCACTGAAGGTTGAAAGGCCCGGGTAAATATTTGGACTATCTTCGTCCAGTATTATGCAAGACTAATTTACTCCAGTTCTCTAACCCCGTCAAGAAGAACGTTTGTTCGTATCGGGGAACACGTGCAGTATCTTGAGCCCTCGGGATTTCATTTCCTCGACGAGCTCCGCGATTCTCCGGCCCTTCACCCTGAACGTCGCTCTGGCCCAGCCGCCCTCCCCCGGAAGGGTCACGAGGCTCAGGATGTTGATGCCGAGGTCCTTAGCCAATCCGGTGACCTCCGCGAGGGATCCGATCCTGTCCGCAACCTCGAGAGTGATCCTCGTACCGCCCTGCTTGACCCCAAGGACGTCAACGAACGCGTCGAATATGTCCGTCTCAGTGATAATCCCAACTAATTCGCCCTTGTCCACGACGGGAAGCCCGCCTATCATCTTCTCGCGCATGAGCAACGCCGCGTCTTCAATGGGTTGATCGGGGCCGATAGTGATTACCTTCCTGGACATGACTTCCTTGACCCTGATCTTGGCGACGAGGGCCGGTATTTCCCACACCGCGAGCGAAGTGGCAGGGGTGGGAGAGACCCTCAACAGGTCCATCTGGGTCACCATCCCGATCAGCTTGCCGTTCCCGATCACCGGAAGCCTGCGTATCTCATTCCGCTTCAACAGTTCCAGCGCCTCCGGGACGACCATCTCCGGTGCCACCGACACCGGGTTCCGCGTCATCCTGTCCCTCACCAACATCTCCGTTCCCTCCTCCCAGTAGTCGTGAGCCAGAGTCGTGAGCCGGTAGTCATGAGAACCACTCCGAGCCACAAGCCGGACCCCGTTGGACGATCTACCATTCAAGACCATTCTAGTCTACATTTGGCGCCCGTGTCAATACGGTAGCAGTTGCACCGCGTTGTTATCCGTCACCAAGTGCTTCAGACGCCGGCCCCCCCGGCGGACCCGTGCGCTAAAGCCCGCTTCTCAGCCAGATTCGTGCGCCACAGCACGCATAAAGATAATCCGCGCGCCGGCGCACGGGTCCGGATGGGGTGATCGCCCGCGGGAGGCGGCGGGCGGGTGACTTGACTGAGAGCCTCGGCCGGAAGGGATAATCTATCCTAGCGGGTAATCTATCAGCTAAACAAGTTGTTCCTTATCTTTGCTGGGAAGGAGTGGGAGTGTGGCTATTCAGATCGTGGCGATCCAGATGGATGACAGGAATCATCATGCCCCCCGCCTGCAGGAGGTCCTGACCAGCCACGGGTGCAACATCAAGGTGCGGCTCGGTGTACCCGACATGTGCGATGGGAAGGGCCTCATCCTGCTGGTCGTGGAGGGTGAGGAGGGGGACCGTGAGGCCCTCTTGTCGGAAATACGAGGGGTCCCTAGCGTGACGGTGTCGAGCATCGACCTGCCGCCATATTAGTCCGCCGGAGTCATCTCCACAGGCTCCTTGGAGGCCCGCAATCTCGGCCCGCAACGGTGCGGGCCTCCGAATTAACTCCTAGTTTGCGTGGATCCTGCGTGACCCCCACCGGGCTTGACCCGCGTCCCATCTTTCACTTCGCCCTGCGGGTTGGGGACGATGACCTCGCCCTCCTTAAGGCCGGACAATACCTCGGCCGCCTCCGCGTTCTCGGCGCCGAGTTGCACGGCGCGCGAGCGGGCGATGCCTTTTTCTATCACATACACGCAGTCATCGGACCCCTTCTGAAATACGGCGGTCTTGGGGACCACGATCGCTTCCTCGCGCGAGCCGGTGATGATGCGCACGTCTATATCGAACCCGGGTTTGAGCGCCCCAGTGCTGGCGAGGCCCAGGATCACGGGCACGCGCTGCTGCTCCAGGCCCAGCGTGGATACCCTGGTTATCGCCTTGGGGTACACCTGGCTCACCGTTGCCTCGATGCGCGCCTCACCGAGCACAGCCCCCGAGATGACGGCCTTCTGCCCGGCCTTCACGTTCACCGCGTCGTACGTCAGCAATTCGGCGCGTACCTCCAGCCTGTTGAGGTCGCCGATCACCACAATGGCGCCTCCGGGGGGCAGCACCTGGTTCTCCCTGGCCAGCACCTCGAGGACTGTGCCGGTCGTGGGCGAGACGAGGCTGGACTGGCCGAGCTTTGCCGCGGTGCCGTACTGGCTGGCGGCTATTCTGGCGTCGTCCTCCGCCATCTTCAATTCCGTCTTTGCCCGGTTGTACTCGCTTTCGGACACGGCGCCGCTATCGTACAGCCTCCGCGCCGACTCCTCGCTGCGCCTAGCCTCGGCCAGCCTCGCCTGGGCCTTCGCCAGTCCCGCCTCCGCGACAGCCTGCTGGTCCTGGGTTACTTCCGCGACCAGTTGCCCCTGCTTTACCGAGTCCCCGACCTTCAGAGGCATCTTCTCCACCTTGCCGCCGAGGGGCGCGTAAACGGTCATCTCATCGATGGCCTGCACCTTGCCCGTATCCTCCACGTAGGTATGAAGGACCCCTCGAGAAACTGTCATCGTGGGCACTTCAACCCTTTTCCCT
>JAHDPS010000157.1 GCA_018434225.1 Bacillota bacterium | reverse complement strand
CGTGGCGTACCTTGACGACATATACCCGACATACCGTGAGAACGTCAACCGCCAGACACGCCAACTGGAGTACGCGATGGATGCGCTCACGAAGATGACCGATGTGTTCTTTGAGGGCAAACGCATGCCCGAGCTGGTATCCCTGATCGTGGACCTCGTGGGCAACCCGGTGATGGTCCTGGACAAGTGGGGGAACGTTCTGGAGGTGGCTTGGCCGAAGGAAACCACTCCCCTTTCAGACTTCAGCGAGAGATTCAGAACCAGAGCCTCGGTTATCGTGGATCTGGGGGACAATCTCAACGGAGAGGATGTATTACCCGCCGGTCAATCCCCCGCGAAACCGGACGTCTTCGTTCGACGTTACATACGAATCGGCAGATCGAAGTATGGGGCGGTAGTCGTGTGGGTTAATCTATCGCCCCTGACCCGCTTACACATGATGGCTTTGGAACAGGCTTGTACGGTCCTCGCCTACTACATGGAGAAGGAGCGAGTCGTGCAGGAGGTCAGGAACCACCTGAATCGCGACCTGCTCGACGAGATTATCGCGGGCGCGAACTACGACGACATAAGCTCGCGTTGCCAGTCCCTCGGCTGGCGCGTCCAGGAAAAGGGCGTAGTATTGATAGCGCGATGGGAAAGCGGCGATTGCGAGGGATCCCGGCGACTACAATCGTCGGACCAGGACTCTGATGACAACTACTATGTACTCAGGTCGATTTTGGAGAAGGATTCGCCGAACCATACGCCGATCCGCAGAGGTAATTCCGTGGTTGTCCTGATGGATATCGGTAGGGACGTAACTCCGGCCAGAGTGAAGAAGGCGGCTGTCAGGCTCGCCGGAGGTATGGCAGACGCCTTGAAGGCGAGGAAATCGTCGGTGGCGGTAGGCATAGGCAATGCTTTCGGGGATCCTCAAGAGATGAGGCGCAGTTACTCCGAGGCCCGCGACGCGCTGGCGATGGGCAAGCGTATAAGCCCGGGGGAATCGGTCTTTCACATAGCGGATCTGGCCGGGTATCACCACCTGTATTCTCTGTCCACGCCCGAGAGCCGCCGTGAGTTCTCGACCAGGATCCTCGGCCCCCTATTGGACTACGACGAATCATGCCAGGGGGGGCTGGTCGCCACCCTGGACGCCATTCTATCCTGTGGGGGTAGTGTCTCCGAGGCGGCTCGCCGCCTGTACATACACCGCAACACCCTGCGATATCGCCTGGAAAAAATCAGGGAGATCCTCGGGTATGACCCTCTTGCGGAACCTCACTGTCTGAACATCCAGATGGCCCTGGCTATGCGCCACTTGTCCGCCTGACATCCGCGGCGGACCCTCTATTCCCGTTGCCCCGTAAATCCGGATGTGTCTTTGCACCAGACATGGACGGACTCGTTGTGCCGCTTGAACAAAGGGCGTCTCTCCGCTGCGCCGAACGGGTAAGGCGATTGGCGAAATCTCCGTTCAATTTCAGGGGAGGGAGCAAGATGCCGCAGCCCGTATTGCGGACCTTGAGGGACATCGAGGATTTCGTTCGCGGTTGTACGTTCATGGGCACCGGGGGTGGCGGGCAGCCTGAGGACGGGATCGCGTCCCTGAAAGGAGAGATGGAAAAGGGGACTGTTATCACTTGGTCTCAGCCGGACGCGGTCGCGGACGACGACTGGACGGTTTGCCCCTTTCTAATGGGGTCGATCGCGCCCATCACGGAGCATACGAAGGAGCAGATGAAATCATTCGGTTTGAGCGGGCGCCTTTACGATCAGAAGACCGTATTGGCCAGGGCGATGGAGGAATTGGCCGCATTCCGTGGGGTCAGGCTGGACGCCGTTGTGCCGATCGAGCTTGGGGGGGCCAACACGCCGGGCGGGATCGCCGCGGCGCTGAGTCTCGGCCTCAAGGTGGTGGATGGGGACTATACCGGGAGGGCCATACCCGAGGCCCAGCAGACTACGCCGTATCTTGCCGAGAAACCCATGTGGCCGATCACGTCGGTGGACGAGTGGGGAAACGTAGTGGTCATTCGCGATGCCTTTAACTATCTCATGGCCGAAAGGATCGGCAAGATGCTCAGCGCGGCCGCGTTTGGATTGACGGGCGACGCCGGCTTCCTGTTGAGCGGGCGCGATATGAAACAGGTGGTTGTTCGCGACACGCTGACCATGTGCCTCGGGATAGGGAGGTCGATCCGGGAAGCGAAGGAGAAGGGGAAGGATCCGGTCCTCGAAGTGAGCGGGATGCTTGGCGGCTGGATCGTACTGCGCGGCAAGGTCACCGGCAAGGAGTGGGAGGATAGGGACGGCTATTACTGGGGGTACCACACTTTCCATGGTGATGGCGAGTTCACGGGGCAAGAGATGAAGATCTGGTTCAAAAACGAGAACCACATTTCGTGGAAAGACGGCAAACCATTCGTTACCAGTCCGGACATGTTGATTGTGGTTGATGGGAAGACGGGAGAGCCGTACACGAATACGAAGATAGCGGAGGGACAGGATGTCGCCGTTATCTGCCTGAAAGCGGTCGATAGGTTCAGATCGCCCCGGGGTATCGACATTCTGGGCCCCGGGCACTTCGGTTTCAAGATAGATTACACGCCGGTCGAGCGGATACTGCGGAACTCGCATGAGGAGGTATGATTATGCCTACCATTCAGGATCTGGAGCTTGCCAGGACGGCTCACGCCATTGTGAACGAGTTGTGCGGGTGCAAACCGGGCGAGAGCGTACTCGTGACGATCGATTCTGTTTCCGACTGGAGGCCCGCCGAAGAGATCGCCAAGGCGGTCGAGGCGGCGGGGGCCAAGGTGATGGTGGCGTGGCACAACACGCCCAAGGGATACGGAAAGGTCGCCGATCCGCAGCTGCCGGACAGCCTTCGGGCCTCGATCCCCAATACCGACGTATGGATCGAGTTGAATAACCAATGGCTCCTGTATTCCGCCGGCTGGCTGGAGGCGATGCAAGGTCCAAGGGTGAGGTACCTCTTCCTGGGCGGATTGACGACGGACCAGATGGTGCGTTGCATAGGAGACGTGAATATCAAAGCACAGGCGGCCTTCCAGGACAAGATCGTCGAGATGACCCACAACGCGGAGAAAATGCGGATCACGAATCCGGCCGGCACGGACGTGAGATTTGAGAACGGTGGCAGGCCGGTCACCAACGAGCTGTATGCCCATGTTCCAGGCCCGCACTTCCTCCTGGGCCAGATAGGATGGGCTCCGGTTGAGGAGAGTATAGGAGGGACGATCGTATTCGACGGTTCGTTCTCCGGAGGGGGCGAGGCGGATCTCGGGATACTGAAAGACCCGATCAAGTTGAGCATCAGCGAAGGGGTGATAACGAGGATCGAAGGGGGTGAAGAGGCCGGGAAGATGAGGAATTGGTTGGAAGGACTGGGTGACCCGAAGATGTACCACCTGGCCCACGTGTGCTATGGTTTTAACCCGGGCGCCCGCCTGAGCGGGTTGTGTACGGAGGATGAGCGGGTATGGGGGAGCACGGAGTGGGGACTCGGTTTTCAGGGGCCTATGTTTGAGGGGAAAGTGGGAGAAGCCGTATCTCACGCCGATGGGATATGCCTGAATTCGTCAGTGTGGATAGACGGGGAACAGATCACCGATAGGGGGAAGATCGTCCACCGAGAACTGGCGAATCTGGCTCGTAACCTCAAGCGGTGAGTAACGCAGGATATCACGGGACAGAGGGGGGCGAAAAGGAGATGTCTCTAGCATTCAAAAGGTTACTCGCAGGCATGCTGATCTTCGGAATGGTGCTGGCGCCCGCGGGCTGCACGCCGAAACAGAAGGAGGCTAAACCGGCGGAAACCGCGAAGCCCGAGCAGAAAGAGGAAGTCAAACCCAAGCCCGAAGACAGTATCATCCGGTGCACCCAGGACTGGCCGACCTACATCGATCCCGCTGTTGGAAGTGACTTCTCCGATTCCATCTCGCTTGTCAACATCTACGACAGCCTCGTTTTCCCGATGCCGGATGGTTCGATTCGCCCGCAGCTCGCGACCAAGTGGGATGTCTCCAGCGATGGCATGACGTATACATTCCATCTCAAGCAGGGGGTCAAGTTCCACGATGGAAGCGAACTCACCGCCGAGGACGTCGAGTTCAGTCTCAAGCGCTTGCTGACGATAGGCGAGGGCTACGGCTACTTGTTCACTAGCACTGTGGCCGGCGCGAAGGCCCTGGACAAACACACCGTGGAGATCAAGTTGAAGAAGCCTTTCGGCCCGTTCATCCTGTCACTCGTTCGCCTGTACATCGTCAATAAGGAGCAGGTCATGGAGCATATCGATAAGAACGGGCAGTATGGGGAGTTCGGCGATTACGGCAAGAAGTGGCTCTTGACCAATGACGCGGGTTCCGGCCCTTTCAAGGTCAAGGAAATCAAGATGGAGGAGTATGTGTACCTGGAAAAGTTCGATGATTACTTCGGGGGCTGGGATCCCAATGCCCCAAGGTACTTCAAGATGTCCGGTGCGGTGGAACCGGTGACGGTCAGGACCGCG
>JAHDPS010000046.1 GCA_018434225.1 Bacillota bacterium | reverse complement strand
GAGTACCGTAAGTTCAACGTAAGTGTCACTGACTACTATCCTCCCGACCATGCCGAGCTGCAGCAACTGACGGCGCGGTTCTTTAAATTGATTAATTCGCGAGATCTCATGGATGGATACAAGGCGCTGATAAGGGCTATCATCGCGCACTTCTACCTCATCAGCATCCACCCTTTTGGAGACGGCAATGGCCGCACGTCAAGGGCTGTAGAGGCTTATATTTTGTACCAGAACGGCTACAATGTCCGTGGGTTCTATTCTCTCGCGAACTACTTTTACAGGAACAGGCAGCAATACATAGAGAAGATTCAGGAGGCTCGGTTCAGGCACAACGGAAACCTCACGGACTTTGTGGAGTTCTCCTTGAAGGGGTTTGTGAGCGAGCTGGAGAGTATTCAAGATGAGATTCTGGCTTATGTTCGCCAGGTACTATTCAGAGATGTATACCTTGAGGTTGTGAGAGCCAAAAAGATCCCGGCTCGATTGATCGCTTTGCTCGAGTTCCTCACGTTCGACGGTACTTCGGGGATTCGATATGAGGCGGCAAGGAGCAAGGCCCACTATCTTATAGCGGGACTGTATGAGAACCTGACTACGAAGACCCTGTCCAGGGATTTGCGACTCCTTATGGACCTCCAACTTGTAGTGGTCGATAGCGGTGTGATTAAGGCCAATTTGGGGCTGATGAACTGACCTGCCCTGCTTTCTATCGGCCGCGCCGATGTCCGATCCAGGATTTAGAATCTCGCGAGTCGAATGCTTACGCCACTCAGTGCATAACGGCACTTACAAGCGGACAGCGGACAGGGGTGATCCAATGGGGGGCGTCAGGCAAGAGGAGTACCGGCGTACGCTGGCTTCGATGAAATCGGCCGGGGTGGACTGGGTGCCGTTCCTGCTCGAGGAGTCGAGGCTGCCCGGTCCACGAAGTAACCTCGAGCTAGCACAGGCCGTGGCGGACGAAGGCGACAGAGAGACTTTCCTGAAGATCCTCTCGCTCTCACCCTCATCCGCGGAGGACCCTCGCGCTGAATTTTTGGCTGCGTGCGGGGCGATTGGCCTGGGAAGGCTTGCGGCAGAGGGCGAAGCGTCGGCTATCGACAGGCTTCGCCGTCTTAGTTGCGATCCGCGCTGGAGGGTTCGCGAGGGCGTTGCCATGGGGCTCCAGCGGGTTGGAGACGCGGACATGGCTCGCCTCCTCGATGAGGTGGAATCGTGGTGTGAGGGCGGGTTGCTCGAGCAGAGGGCCGCGGCGGCCGCGCTGTGCGAGCCTCGACTGCTTGCGAAGCCCGAACATGCGAGGAGAACCCTGGACATCCTCGATCGCATCACGGCGGGGTTCGCTCGCGTGTCCGATCGGCGCACGCAAGAGTTCCGAGTCCTTTCACGGGGGATGTCCTATTGTTGGAGCGTGGCCGTCGCGGCCCTACCCATCGACGGGAAGGGCCTTATTGAGAAGTGGGCTGCCACCCCCGATCCCGATGTCCGGCGGCTGATAAGGGAGAACCTGAAAAAGGGACGCCTGAGGAAGATGGATGCGGATTGGGTCAAGCGCACCCTGGATAGGCTGACCGGTACCAGGTAGGCTCCTAGTGACCGCCATTCACAGCCGCATTCGGATGCGGCCGGGTACGGTATCGGCAACGTGCTGCACCATTTCGCCGGCCCCGGCCAGGCCGGCACCCCGGACTGTCTTATGGAGCGTTCCCGCTTGCTCACGCCTCCACGCTGTCAGACAGGTAGCCGCGCAACTAACCACAAACAAATTCTGCGATAAGCAACATGTGGCAGAAGGAGATCCGCGATAAACGCCTAATTACCCATACAGAACCGCATTCTCCCCGAAACAATAGGGAGGGCGGTCAGGTCTGGAAGCCGGGCGCGATACGCCGCGAGGCATTTGAAGATAGGTGCGCTGCTGTAGTTGTAGGACAAGTTGAATGCCCGGCTGTGACCTGACCGCTGGTCTCAATGGTTACAAAGAGCGATACCACGGCACTCTACTATGAATCAGCACATCCTAACAACGGGAGGCGGCAATTATGGCGACAGGCGGTAGCATCCTCGAGTCCATCGGTAATACACCGGCGGTGCGACTCACGAGGGTGGCCAAAGACATTGAGGCTGAAGTCCTAGTTAAGGTCGAGTACTTGAACCCCAGCGGGAGCACGAAGGACCGTGTAGCTCTAAGAATGATACGCGACGCGGAGCGCGCCGGTCAGTTGAAGAAGGGCATGACTATTATTGAGGCGACCACGGGCAACATGGGTGCCTCACTGGCTTTTGTGGGTGCCGCGACCGGCTATCCCGTGACCATGTATGTTCCGAAGTCCGTGCTGAGCGAGGAGCGCTTGCGGCTTTGCCAGGCGTACGGCGCGGAGGTTGTCAAGGTCGACATCGGCGACGTTGTTCACGATAGCACTTTCCACCAGGGTGTTCACGGTTCGCTCGTGGAGTTCATCCCTCGCCGCGTATGTTTGCAGAAGGAGAGAGAGGACAAAAATCTGTGGTGGGCGAGGCAATTTGCCAATCCTTCCAATAAGCTGGCCCACAAGGAATCGACGGCGGCCGAGATCCTGAAACAGACCGACGGCGATCTTGACGTGTTCGTGACCGCGCTTGGGACTGGAGGCACTCTGTTGGGAGTGTCCGAGGCGCTCAAAGAGGCGAAGTCGAAGGCTCGAGTGGTGGCCGTTGAGCCCGCCGGCCATAGGACTCTCGTAGACGGAAAACTGAACATGGCGATTATCGAGGGCGTGAGCGGCGGCCTCATGAAGGAAATCGCCGATAAGGGGATGGCGGACGAGGTTATCCCCGTCAACGAGACGGACGCGATACAGATGGCCCACCAGCTGGCCGAGCAGGAGGGGCTGTTCTGCGGACTGTCTTCGGGCGCCAACGTGTACGCGGCCCTGCAGATAGCGAAGACCCTGAAAAAGGGCCAGCGGGTTGTGACGATGCTCGTGGACAACCGCGACCGCTACCTCTTCACCGAGCGCTTGACGACATGAACGCGTCCGGTCAATAGCCGGGGCGTTGAAAACAGGCGGGTCCTCTCAACTCGAGGGACCCGTCTGTATGTTGCCGAAGCCACCGGCTTTAGGCCAGTGGCTTCTCTTCCGTTCTATAATCGATTAGCGCGAGGAACACATCGATTGCCTGGAGGAGCATTTGCAGGTCACTTCTAGTCATAGGCAAGTTCGACATTGCCCCGCATATCTCATGAATCCTCATCGCTGCTTGAGAACATCTCTCTTCCCGTGCATCCATAGGAGGCCCCCCTCCGTGCCATTGAACGTGCCATGATACCGTCGATCTCACGACAAAGGGCCAGCGTTTTGTCATCCGCGATATCTTCGATATCGGCGGTGACATCGGAAGAGACTAATTCCGCGAAGCGGGTGCGCAAGAGACTGGTCTTCGCTCTATCGTTCACCCTTGTCACCCTCCTTGCCTGTATCCAACAGTAACCTCTCCGCTAAGAGCAAGTATTAGATTTCTTTGCTTGGCGGTTTTTTCCTTCCGGGCCGGATCCATGTTCTCGGGCCGCGACCCGTCACGCCACAGGATTTTGGGTATTGGGCGGGGAATGCGATTGTATATGCTATGAGAAAGGGAGGACAAGAGCCATGAGCGATAGTGGAGACTTCTTTTCCGGCCTGTTGATAGGGGGGATCCTGGGATTTGCCGCGGGTATTCTCCTGGCTCCAGCTTCTGGGGATGAGACCAGGGAGAACATTGCCAAGAAGGGAAGGGAACTTGCTGGCGAGGCGAGGGAGAAGAAGGACGAACTGGGCAATACCATCCGCGCCCGGACCGGCGAGGTGTTTAGGAAGCTGAGAGAGAAGCTTCCGAAGACCAGGGAAATCACCCAGGTTCTCGACGAGGTCGCCAGTGAAACGCCCGGTGCGGTGTGATGTCATCTGAGTCTATCGTGCTGCTGGCAACCGTTAGCATTATCCTCAACACTGTTGTGCTCGTGTTCATCCTGGTCGCCCTATACGGCCTGAAGCAGACGCTGTCACGACTGGAGAACGCCATGACACCTGTACTCATCCGTGTCGCCGACGAACTCACGGCGACTCTCAAGGAATACAGGGGCGCCGCAGAGGAAACGAAGAGTCTACTGCACACAGGGGGACGAGTGCTTGAGAACGTGGCTTTCGCCTCGTTGCTGGGGAGGTCCGGCGGGGGGCTTTCGCAAGTGCTTACAGGGTTTAGCCTCGCCCGTGGCTTAGTCGGGTTCCTTTCGAGGGGCCGCAGGACCAAAAAGCACGAGGCGGACAAGTGACGTGTCGGGTATCGGGGCGGACAGGCCCCGGTTCCTTTTTAATGCTGGATCAAAGTCCAGACTGCGGGATCCTCCTGGCCTAAGCGCCAAACGGCGATACCCGCGACGTTCGTCTCGCGCGCCAGATCGAGTTTGATGGCGAAACTCCTTGCGTTCTCGAACCACACGATGTGCCGCACGCCATCGCGGATGTAAGAGAAGGTGGGTTATCACGCTTCTCCATCGAACACGATGGGCACGCCCTGCCGTTCCGCTAAGGACACGGCGGCTCCGTGCGTCAGAGTCACCGGGGTTCCGCCAACGCCCGCCCAATCGTAGCCGTAGGCGGCCATTCCCAGAATGATCTTGCGTCGTTCGACTACATCGACTGCGTAGTCGAGGGCCTGCCTGACGAACGCCGTGGAGGCTATGGGGCCGGGGGCGCTGAAGTGCTCGTCGTACGCGAGTACGTATAGGTAAGCGGCGCTCTCGCCCAACGCCCGGTAATCGAACGCACCTGAAAAGGGGTGCCGCGGATCGTCCTGTAGTTGCGCGGGCACGGACACTGTCAGCAGGTAGCCGAGGGGAGATATTGCCCTGCCCAGCTCCATTACGAACTCCGTCAGAACGCCTCTGTCCTCGGGCGGCACGAACTGGAAATCGATGTTCACTCCCGCGTAGTGCTCTCGGTTCAGCATCACAAGTATGGCCCTGACGAGACTACTCCTGAGCGCGGGCGTGGTGAGCAGCCGGTGTATCAGGTCGCTCCCCTCCGGACTGGCGTAGTTGTGAACAATTGCGATGATGGGGATGCCCCGCTCCCCGGCGAGTGATTTGGTGACCGGATCCGATTGGTCCTCGAGCCCCCCGGATTGCGTCACACCGTACCAGAAAGGGACAAGGTATGTGATATGGTCGCCATGCTGGCGGAGATCCTCCAGGGCGCGCGGGGTCGTCACGTAGTACCAGTTTGACTGCAGGTCCCCGGGGGTTAGCCGCAATCTCGCCGGGGCCCGGCGAGACGGAAGGGGCTTGACTCCCGCTAGCGAAGTATCAGCCACGGACCGGTCAACCCTTTCTCGCGAAGCATTAGTGGGAACGCTTTGACATCACCACTGCATTGTATGGGTGAGGTGGAACAGGCGTGAGGGAGATCGGGATTATAATGGCTGCCTACGTATTGGGGTCCATTCCCTCGGCGTACATCGCATCGAGGCTGCTGGGCAGCGCCGATCCCAGGACTGTCGGCAGCGGCAGCATGGGCGGGCTCAACGTCCTCAGAAACGTGGGGATCGCCCCCGGGATACTGACCGGGGCCATTGACGTAGCGAAGGGTTACGCGGCGGCCAGGCTCGCGGTCGCCGTCACCTCCGCCGGGCGGCCCGATTCGGGCGCGGGGTTCATCCACGCCCTGGCGGGCATAGCGGCTGTGGCGGGACACGACTGGATGCTGTTCATGAAGTTTAAGGGCGGTAAAGGGGTTGCCACCAGCCTCGGGGTGTACCTGGCCTTGCTTCCGTGGGCGGTACCCATTCTCGTCGCCCTCATCGCGGTGTCGTGGCTGGCATTGCGAGACGCCTATGCGGCGACGACTGCCGGCTACTGGGTGCTGGCGCCGATGCTGTGGAGGACGGGACTGGCTTCAAGCTGCGTTTCTGGTAGGGTGGCGTGCATGATTCTGTGCGCGGGGATTGCGGTGCTCGTCACGGTGAAGTTCGCCCCGGGCGCCGGGTGGCGGCGACGGGTGCGGTAGTAGCTGTGGCAGCGGCTGACGCTCCTGGAGCGGTGATGGCGGCGAGGACGCGCGAACGGTCGAATTACGTGTGGAATTCCACGACGTCGCCTTCCGAGAGGACGTAGTCGCGCTGCACCATCTGCCCATCGAACGTGGATTTCCCCCACACGCGTGCGTACTTGAGCCTCAGGGCCAGTTCCTTGTGAACGGCGGATGCGGCCTGGATGATGTCGGCCCCCTTCTTCAGTACGAATGGCGCCGAATAGTCCACCGGCTTTCCGGGGGCTTTCGTGTATACCCGTATAACGTCCAGCACCTCGAACATCCGCCGCTTGAGCTCTTCCGTCCCGGAACCCATTGTCGCGGACACCGGAAGGACGGCCGTATTCCCCCACTCCTGCGGAGGGAAGGCGTCCTCGCACGCCTCTATGAGGAGATCCATCCGACTCGCGGCCCCGGGAGCATCTAGTTTGTTCCCTATCACGATCGCCCTTTTGCGGAAGATAGTGATCCCCGGATACGCCGGTTCATGTGCCGGTTCATCCTCGACGATCCCGGCGGCCCCGGTGGTCCCGAGGGTACCGACGGTCCCGGCAGTCCCCATAGTCCCGACGTACACCCGGCCTTTTGTCAGCAGCGCCAGCGTAGTCTCCAGGTTGAAGAGGATGTCATCGTCTCCGAGGTCGAACACTAGGACGAGGGCGTCCGCCGCCCTGATGACCTGGATGAGCCATGTCGGCGAGCCCTCGGGGGCCAGAGGTGGGAGGTCTACGAGCTGTATTTGCACGTTCTCGAATCGCACCATCCCAGCCAGCGGGGCGCGGGTGGTGAACGGATAGGGCGCAATTTCGGGTTGCGCGTTGCTGAGCGATGCGAGCAACTGCGATTTCCCGCTATTGGGCGGACCCACCAGGGCGATCTGACCGGCGCCCTGCCTGTCCACGATGTAGAACGGGCGGCGCTTGGAGGCGGAGCGACGCTGCGTCTCATTCCGGAGCCTCGCGATGCGCTTCTTGATATCCCCCTGCATCTTCTCGGTGCCCTTGTGTTTGGGGATGGTGGCCAGCATCTCTTCGAGGGCCTCGAGCCTCTGTTCGGGGGTCGCGGCGGCGCGAAACCGTTCCTCGGCTGCGCGGTATTCCGGGGTCAGGTTGGCCGTCACGGGTCGATCACCTCACAATACCCCCTCGCCTCACTTCACGCGCGCCATTATGAGGATGTCGGCATATTCCCCGCGGCGGAACACCGCCTTCCGCTTCTTGCCCTCTGGACGCCGCCTGATTTCGTTTATTTCCTCCGCATCCTCTAGTTTGACAGGGCGGATCCTCCACTCGGGTATTGCGCCCACCCCCTCCGGATCGATCGGGTTGATCCGCGAGATACAAACAGTTACGCTGTGCCGTTCCCTTATTCCTCCAGCATTCCTCCAGCCCGCGGGGAACGGTCGACCTTCGGAATGCCTCGGCCAGTGTACGGTCTCATCCATCCATCTTTACTTTCGCGGAGGCGATGAGCGATAATAAAGCGATAAGTTGTTGAATCGGTTTCCGGGGGTGTGTGACGTGCTCAACTCCAGGCCATCCGTGCTCGATCCGCATGTCTTGTACATTGTCCCCCAAGAGGCCAAGAACGCCGCTGGATTGAGGGAACTATTCAGCAAGCACCCCGAGATCTGCTTTGTATCGCTCGTCGGCGTTGACCTGAGGGGCTACGATACCGACGAGAAGATCCCGGTGTCGGCGTTCCTCTCCGACATAGACGAGTTCCTGGGCGGCGGCGTTCAGACTGACGGCTCCAGCGTGATAATGCCCGGCATAGCGCCGCTCAACAACGCCAGGGTCGTGCTCGTGGCGGACTACGGCGCCAGATGGGTCATCGACCACAACTGGGACCACATTCACCTGGCGACGGGGAGGCCGGTGGGCACGCTCCGGATACCTTCTTTGCTGGTGCACGACGGCGAGGCGGTCGATTCCAGGTCGGTCCTGGT
>JAHDPS010000288.1 GCA_018434225.1 Bacillota bacterium | reverse complement strand
GAAGTGGTCGACGATCTGAAGCCCCAAAAGAATGAGGTCATTGTCTACAAGACGACTGATAGCGCGCTGAACGGCACCACCTACGGCCATATTCTAAGGTGGATGGGCATCGAGCATGTGATCGCCTGCGGAGTGTTTACCGACCAGTGCGTAGCGGGCACCGTGCGTGACCTGTCGGACTGGGGATACACGGTATTCCTGGTGGAGGACGCCACTTCAGCGTTGAGCCCCGAGATTCAGGAATGGGAAACCAGGATTATGAATCAGATATACTGCAAGGTGGTGTCGACCGAGGAGATACTCCAGGATCTGGGGGGCCGATAACCGTCGAGCGCCATGGAGCCTGGCAGGACACGGATGCGGAGTCTCAATGAGAAAAAGGAGGCGCACTAGCCGATGGAAAAGCAGAAACTGAGGCGAGATCTCAGCATGATAACCATGGTTTCACTTGCCGCCGGCGCGGTTATCGGAGGGTGGCTTGCCGAAGCGCCCTATTGGTTCTCTCTAACCGGAGCAGGAGCGGCATGGATATTCCCGGTCCTCGCCGCCCTTCTGATCCCCGTCGGTCTCGCCTTCGGTGAGCTGATGGCGGTTCTTCCCTTTTCTTCGTCGGTGGACGTTTGGAGCTGCAATGCCTTTGGGCACAAGGCCGGTTGGGCCACCCAATGGTTGATGTTCCTGGTCCAGGTTGTCGAGCCTCCGATGATGGCCTTCATCTTCATCACGGCGATCAACTTCTTCATCCCCATTCCCGAGAATATGGTCACCATAGTCGCGATAGGGATGGTATGCGTATGGTACATCCTGTCGAACTTCAGGATCAGCCTCACGGGCGTTCTCGCAAATATCTTCTTCTACTCAATGATACTCATTTCGCTGTTCGTCGCCTTCCGCTTCTTCACCAGCGGCAGCTGGTCGTTCGCCAACATCTCAAACAATGGCGGTTGGTTTCCCCAGGGAGGAAGGGGGCTGTTCGTCGCCCTGGCTGTGTTCTCGCTGAAGTTCATCGGCTTTGAAATGACTCCCACGCTGATCGAAGAGATGAAATTCCCCGTCAAGGACGTCTGGAAGGTTGTCATGGCGGCCCTGTTTGTTCCCGCCATTCTATACTGCATTGTTGTCCTGGCCCTTGGCGGCATGGCCCCATGGGGAGAGCTTGCGGGTATGAGCATGCCCGAGCCCGAACTCATCAACAAGATAGGCCTTCCGGCCTTCATCGGCATCCTGGCGATCATCTCGGGCATCCTGCACGCGCTGACGACCCTTATGGGCTTCTGGGTCTCGTCCGCCCGGGTCCTCTACGGCGCGGCGCAGCTCAATCAGCTTCCCAAGCAGCTCATGGCGCTCAACAGGTATGGCCAGCCGATGTACTCGAACATCGCCGTGCTGCTCTTCTCAATCTTCTTCTGCTTCTTCACCGGAGACAACTGGGTGCAATACATCTACGCCGTGTCCTGTGTAGCGGCCGGGTTAGTGTACATGATCGTGTGTATTGACGCGATAGTCTTGCGCAAGAAGCACCCGGAATGGAAGCGCCCCTTCGTCGCCCCTGGCGGCAATCTGATGTTCGGAATAGGTATACTGACTTCGGCCTGGATCACGATCGGCTCCTGCCTCGAGATGCCGATAGGCGGCTATATCGCTCTCGGGATCTATCTGGCCATCGGCTTAGTGGTGTTCATTGCGATGGACGCTCTGAGGAAGAGCCATCCCGACGAGTACGCGTTGATCACCCTCACCCCCGATGATGTGGGAAAGGTATGAGGCACTGAAGGAACACGCACGACGAGGGGCTGTCCCAAGAGAGTGTTCGGGACGGCCCCTTCCTTACAACATGCGGGCTGGCGGTTAAGGAGATTATGACAGAGTTGTGGTGTAAAGGGTATCAGCAGGTGAGTCCCATCTGTAGGGTTTCTCCAAAACCTTGCTCCCGCCGTGTACGTGTATTAGGTTGACGGAATCGTTCAAATATCAGGAACTTGGCGCAATACGTGGTGGAGTGTTTCCAGAACATTCCCCAAAGAAGGCAAATAAGCATGCAACGGGGAACAATCTTTCAGACAACCTACCATAACTCTCGGAAAACAGGCATCTGAGCCGACCGACTACATGATATCCCGGAGGCTGATGGCATGCATTCTTTGTTCATCGCGCGCGGCGATATCCATCAGGTCGTCCGGCACATACCTGCCGATATCGATTCCGGTCAGCACATTGCACTCGATGGGATCGAGAGTAGCAGACAAGAGACTGTCCTCCTCACATTGAGCCACCGGTGTAACCTTTCTCCGTTTCCCACCAATAACCTACATACGCGTGCCGCAAAAAAAGAGACCGGGATGAGAAGAGATGATTCAACATACTCTCCCCATCCCATCCAAATGTACCAAGCGCTGGAGACAACCTATGCCCTACCGCCGGCGGTTTACTCCACCGTCACCGACTTGGCCAGGTTGCGCGGCTTATCGACGTCGCAGCCGCGCGCCACGGCGGCGTAGTACGCCAGCAGCTGCAACGGCACTACCCCCACCGCGGGCATGAGCAGCGGATCGACGGCGGGGATCTCAAGCACCTCGTCGCACTGGCGGCGGATGTCCGCCATCTCGTCCGAGCCCTCGGGCACGATGCCGATCACGGTGGCGTCGCGCGCCTTGACCTCGGTGATGTTGGACAGAGTCTTCTCGCGGACGGCCGGCTGCGTGGCGAGGGCGATCACGGGCACTCCCTCCACGATCAGGGCCAGCGGGCCGTGCTTGAGTTCACCCGCGGCATACGCCTCGGCGTGGATGTACGCGATCTCCTTGATCTTCAGCTGCCCCTCCATGGCGACGTAGTAGTCGATACCCCTGCCCAGGAAGAAGATGTCGTCGACCGGCGCCCACTTGCGGGCTATGTCGCCGACCCTATCCTCCAACCGCAGCGCGTCGGCCAATTTCTGCGGCAGCGACTTGATTTCCCCGATGAATCTGCGAAGTTCATCCTCGTCGATGGTCCCGCGCTCCTGGGCGAGGTACGTCGCTAGAAGCGCGAGGGCGACGGTCTGTGTGACGTACGCCTTGGTCGAAGCAACGGCGATCTCGGGGCCCGCCCAGGTGTGCAGCACGTAGTCGGCGTCGCGGGAGATCGAGCTGCCGACGACGTTGCAGATTGCGAGCACGGGCACGCCGCGGCGCTTCGCCTCGCGCAGGGCCGCAAGCGTATCGGCGGTTTCTCCGGATTGGCTGACGACCACCATCATGTCCCCGGGTCCCATAATCGAGTCTCGGTACCGGAATTCGGACGCCAGATCTGCCTCAACGGGTATGCGCGCCATCTTCTCGATCAGGTACTTGCCCGTCAGCCCCGCGTGGTAGGCCGTGCCGCACGCCACCATGTATATTCTCCGGACGCCGGCGACCAGTTCGGCGGGCAATTTCACGTCGTCCAGTACTATCCTCGAAGCGTCGTCCGATATGCGCCCGCTCAACGTATCGCGTACGGCCTTCGGTCCCTCGTGGATTTCCTTCAGCATAAAGTGCGGATAGCCACCGCGCTCCGCCGCCACGGCGTCCCACTTTATATTGAACACATCCTTGACGCGCGGCGATCCCGCGATGTCGCTGAGGATAACCGAATCCCTCGTGAGCACCGCCATCTCGCCGTCCTCGAGGATGTACGCCTTGCGCGTCTTGCCGAGGATGGCGGGAATGTCGGATGCGATGTAATTCTCCCGGTCTCCAAGCCCCACTATAAGGGGGCTGTCCTTCCTAACGGCCACGATCTTGTCCGGCTCGTGTTTGCTGAGGACACCCAGGGCGTACGAGCCCCTCACCATCGATACGGCCTTCCTCACCGCGTCCGCAAGGTCTCCGCGGTACACCTCTTCTATGAGGTGGGCGATAACCTCGGTGTCCGTCTCCGACTTGAACTTGTGCCCGCGCTCGATGAGGGCGTCCCTCAGGGACGCAAAGTTCTCTATGATCCCGTTATGCACAACGACGAAATCGCCGGTGCAGTCGCAGTGGGGATGGGCGTTCTCGTCCGACGGCCTGCCGTGCGTCGCCCACCTCGTGTGCCCGATGCCCAGGCCCACGGAGTCGGCCAGTTCACCATCGAGACTGGCCTCGAGATTGGAGAGCCTCCCGACCTTCTTCCTCAATTCAATGTGGCTGTCCTCGAGCACCGCAATGCCGGCAGAATCATATCCCCTGTACTCAAGCTTCTTGAGCCCCTCCAAGATAAAGGGAAGGGCCTTACCCTCACCGACATAACCGACTATCCCGCACATAAGACAAACCCCCCAGAGAAAATCAAATCGTGTCGTCCTGACGCCGCGATGGGCCTTCAGGCAGGACGGCACGACAACAGGCGATTACCGGGCAGAAACGGGAAGCCGATCCCGGCATCCTTCCGCCATCACTCGACCGGGTTGTCTCCGGAGTCGCCTCCGGGTTTTGCCGGTCTACTGCGGTCGTGACCAACCGTGGGGCATCCGCCGAATCCCTCGATCAACCCCAACCTCGTCAACTTGCGCCAGCCATTGCGATGCCGCGGTTCCGCGGCCCGCAATCACCCCGCACCCCTGCACAATCAGCAGGTGAGCCGGGTGAGGCGTAAGTCCCGGCGCTACTATTCGCGTGTATCCGCACCGTCCGTCTTCCAACCGTCCCGGCAGGCAGCGCCTGCCACCCTCCTCAACTCCCGAACTCTCTGCGAATCACCTCCCCGACGTTCTCCGCGATCTTGAGGGCCTTGGGCGCCTCATCCGCCTCGACCATCACCCTGATCAGCGGCTCCGTCCCGGACGGCCTGACGACGACCCTGCCCGTGTCGCCCAGGTACTCCTCCGCCTGCCTGATCGCCTCATTCACCCTTTCGGAATCCGCCAGCAGCCCGGCAAGGGCGGATGTGGCCGCGGTCACCTTGACGTTGACCATCACTTGAGGAAACTTGGTCAAGCCCTGGGTGGACTCGGAAAACCTGGCGCCGCTAGCCTTTATTATCGAGGCAACCTTGAGCGACGTCAATATGCCATCTCCGGTGGTAGCGTGATCCAGGAAAATGATGTGGCCCGATTGCTCCCCGCCGAGATTGTACCCGGACGCCAGCATCTCCTCGAGAACATAGCGGTCACCCACTCGCGTTCGTTTGACCGACACCCCGCTCTTCGCCAGGGCGACCTCCAATCCGAGATTGGACAGCACAGTCGCGACAACCGTTTGGCCTTTCAACGTGGCGCTTCGGGCCATGTCCAGCCCGCAAATTGCCAGGATGTGGTCCCCGTCCACCACGTTGCCTCGTTCGTCGCAGGCGATGCATCGGTCCGCGTCGCCATCGTAAGCGAACCCGGCGTCGGCCTGATGGTGCTTCACCGCTTCGCACATCGCCGCCGGCCGGGTGGACCCGCAGGACACGTTGATATTCAACCCGTCGGGAGAATCGCATATCGCGATGACATCCGCGCCCAGCCTCCGGAAGGCCTCCGGCGCGATCGCGGAAGCCGAGCCGTTGGCGCAATCCAGGACCAATTTTAGACCAGAAAGATCCCCCGCTATCGCGGAGCACATGGAGTCTATGTACGGTTCCACCGCCTCGCCGGAAGCCACAGCACGCACCCTGCCGACAGCGGCCCCAATCGGCCTGGGGAGTCCGTCGGCCGGCCCGTGCACCAGGTTCTCCACCTCGTCCTCCACGGAATCCGGGAGTTTGAACCCGTTGGCGCCGAATATCTTGATGCCATTGTATTCGACCGGGTTGTGGGACGCGCTTATCATTATGCCGCCCGCGGCCCCAAGCGCCCGACTGATATGCGCGACGCTGGGCGTCGTGAGGACCCCCGCTCTCAGCGCTGTGGCTCCGACCGAGCATATCCCCGCGACGACCGCGGCCTCCAGGAGATCGCCGGAGATCCGCGTATCCCTGCCGACGACTATCGCGGGTCGCTCGCCCGAGGGCCCGCCGGCCTCGCCCGCCGGGGCATTCATATCGCCGTTACGCAGGAGAAAATGAGTACCCGCCCTCGCCACTTTGTAAGCGAGTTCCGCATCCAGTTCAGTATTGGCTATGCCACGTACTCCATCAGTTCCGAATAGCCTGCCCATGGCTCCTCCTATCTCCACCTGGGTTTCAGCGACAGGGTAGTGTTTTCGGGAGATACCTTTACCACCGTCATGTCATCGCGGCCCAAAGTCACCTGCACCTTCAGCTCGTGCTCCCCTTCTTGAAGGCCGCCGGCCTGGATGAATGCCTCGATCATCTGGGGGTCGAAATCGTCGAATTGATCCCTCCGCCCCTCGATCGTCACAGACACCGACTTCGGATTCGCCTCGAACTTGAACTGGCTGGGGGATATGCCGCGTATCTGGATCGGGATAGATGAAAACGTCCTTTCCATCTTGTCCTCTAGCACCGACACCGACACTTTCACCGTCTTAGGCTCCACGGTGAACCCGGGGGGAGCTATGACTTCGACCTGCTTCTCCACATCGAATGATTGGCCCGTGACGTCTACATTTGCGGTCCTAACGAATGCCGGAACCGTGGATTGAGTGGCTGGTCCCCGAACCTTGACAGTCCTGGGTTCGCACGCAACCTCGCCCATCTTGAATCCTGAACGAACGGAGCCGACGACGGACGGCCTCACTTGCACGAACTTGGCGGGCGGCAGCGCCTTCATCGCGACCACTACTTGGACCGACTTGGGCGACGTCTCGACCGACTTGACGGCGCGGCCGTCGCCATCAACCGCTTTCAATTCCACCCCGCTGGAAAAATCGCCCCTGGCGCCCGACACATCGACCGTCCCGGTCACCCTCTGGACAGCCTGCAGGCTCGCGCGAGGCCCTTTAAGCTCGATCTCCGCGGGCTTGACCTCGAGCCCTCCGACGACGAAGTCCTCCGACGGGCTGCCCGTGATCCTTATCTCGGGCTTGACCATCTTTGTTTCCTCGATATCCAGCGAAACCGTGACCTGCCCGGGCACGATTTCGACCAGCTCCAGGCCTTTCGGCAGGGAAACAGTGATTGGAACCACGGATTGGCCGGGGCGATCCATGCCCTTGAGGTCGACCGTGGCCTTAATGTCCTCCTCGTTCACCTTTGAGATGAGCATCTTCCGGCTCTGGGCAGTCACCCTAATGGAGCCGGGGATCATGCCGGTGATGATCATCCTATCCTCGGGGTTGAGCACCTCGATCGGGACGTTCTGGAACGCCCGCGGGGTGAGCGGGTTCGTCTCAGTGGTCACCTGAAACCAGAGGACCACGGCCACGAGCACCGAGATTATCTTGATTGTGAGATCGTTTTCCAGCATCCTGTTCATGCAGAGTACCCCGCCTCGTGAGCCGAGCCTGCGCCCCTCGCGCGGCTCAGCGCGTTCCGCGTCGCCATATGCTCGTGCGCGCGGCCTTATCCGTCTTGTACAGGGCGCCGAGCATCTCTCGAAGGGCCTTCCCATCCAGATAGCGAATGAGCCTGCCCGAGTTGGCCAGGGAAATCGTTCCCGTCTCTTCCGATACCACTATCGCCAGCGCGTCCGAGGCCTCCGATATGCCGAGCGCGGCCCTGTGACGGCTGCCCAGTTCGACCGTCAGGTCAACGGCATCAGTGAGGGGCAGAAAACTCGCGGCCGCCGCGACCCTGTTTCCCCTCATAATGACGGCTCCATCGTGCAACGGGGTCCCGGGGACAAACAAGTTTATCAGCAGCTCCGCAGTGATGATCGCGTCCATCTTCACGCCGGTTTCGACGTAGTCGCTCAAACCGGTCTCCCGCTCGACCACCATGAGAGCCCCCGTCTTGTTGCTCGACATGACCTCCGCGGCCCTCACGATCTGCTCGATGATCCTGGCCATGTCGCCCTCATCCAGGAAAGAGAAGGCCGGCGCGAACAACTTCCCGCGCCCTATTTGCTCCAGTGCTCTCCTCAATTCCGGCTGAAAGACGACGGGCAGCGCGACGAATAGCATGGTCCTGGCGTTCACCAGTATCCAGTTGATGGTGTACAGGCGCAGCCTGCTGGCCAGGGTCGTAGCTATTAGGAGAACGAGGATACCCCTGATGAGCTGCACCGCCCTGGTGCCGCGGACCAGGGTGAAGCCCTTGTAGATGAGGTAGGACACGATCGCGATATCCACGACCGCGACAACGACATCGCTCACGCTGAGAAACCTGATGTGATCCAACAACACCCCGCGACCACCCGCCCTGCCGATGGGTCAGACCTTTGTTTCTACAGGGAGAGCCGCAAAACCTTTGCGCGATGATGGAAAATGCCACCACTGACGCCGGACGGCGCTCAATATCCTCTCATTATCCTCTCGTTGTCCTCTCAATACCCTCTGCGCACGACGAATTCCGTGATGCGCAGCAATGAATCCCGCGCGTCCGAAGGGGGAATATTCGAGAGGCACTCTCCCGCTTCGAGCGCAAAAGCCCCCGCCACCGAACGGGCATATTCGATCGAACCCGAGGCATCCAGAATGGAAACGACCTCCTCCATGCAACCATCCGTTTCCCCGTGATTGACAAGGTCGAGTATTGCCCGCAATCTGGCCCTGCGTGGAGATGCGCTCAGAGAGTGAATCACCGGAAGCGTGAACACCCCCTGGCGCAGGTCGTTGGCCACCGGCTTCCCCATCTCTCGCGGATCTCCGGTGATGTCCAGGATGTCGTCCATCAACTGAAACGCCATGCCCAGGTTCCTCCCATACCGCGACAACGCCTCAACCGCGCGGCGCGAGGCGCGGCCCACTCCCGACCCCAGCCGGCAGCACGCGGACATGAAGGCGGCCGTCTTCCGCTCGATCCTCCGGAGGTATTCCCCTTCCTCCAGGCAAGGCCCGACCAACATCTCGGACGCCTGCCCGAGGCACATCTCGTCCACGGCGGCCGAGAGATACCTCATGGCTCCGGGCGCCGTCCCCGCGAGCATCGTGAATGCCCTGGCCAACAGGTAGTCGCCGGTAAGAAGGGCGGTCTTCTCCCCCCAAAGGCTGTTCACGGTGGGATACCCCCTGCGCGTCCTGGAGTTGTCGATGATGTCGTCGTGGATCAGCGTGGCCATGTGGATCATCTCCATGGCCGCCGCCGCCGGCACTACTACGCGGGGGTCGTATCGACAGCACAACGCCGATAGGAGGACCAGTCCGGGCCTAAGTCGCTTTCCGCCCGCTTCGAGCAGGTGGATGGATGGATCGCGGAGCATGCCGTCGCCGGAGGCGAGCCAGTCCCTTATAGTCTTTTCGACCGCGGCCATCTCCGAGTTAGCCGGGCCCAGAAATTCGTCTCTTTCCACGTTGCCCCGTTTCTATGAGGCGGGCGGCTTTTCCTACAGCGCGCCATAAGCGCCGCGCCACCCTCACCTTCACATTCTGCACCGGATTCCAAGCCGTATCCGCCAGGGCAGGAAGAGAGCCGCCACCGTCGAAGCCAAAAACAAGCCGTGAGGGCGGAAGGAGCAGGCGAGTTGTCGTACAAGTGTTCATTGGGCCGCATGTTTGGGGTGTTCTTCAAAGTCGGGTTGTTCACGTTCGGCGGCGGATACGCGATGGTCCCGATCATACGCGGGGAGATGGTCGACCGCCACCACTGGGTGACGGACGAGGAATTCCTGGACGCGCTGGCGCTGGCCCAGGGATCCCCCGGCCCGGTGGCCGTGAACACCTCGATCCTGATCGGCCACAAGATTGCGGGTTACGCAGGCTCGGCCGCGGCCCTCGCCGGGACCGTGCTCCCCTCGTTCCTCGTCATACTCGCCATCGCGGGCGTCTTCGATAAGATGAGAGAGGCCCGCCTCGCCGAGGCGGCCTTCGCGGGGGTTAGGCCCGCCGTGGCCGCGCTCGTCCTGGGGGCGGCGTGGTCGCTCGGATCGGGCTGCCTGAGGACGTCCCGGAACGCCGTAGTCGCCGTCTCGGCGTTCGCGGCGGTGGCTTTCTTAAGGATACACCCGGCGGCAGTCCTGCTCTTGGCGGGGCTTGGAACGGCCGCCTGGGAAGGGCTGTCGTCGCGCCGCGCAAAACGGGGGGGATCGTGACTTGCCCGTGCTGGTCCAGTTGTTCCTGAGCTTTTTCAAGGTCGGTTTGTTCACGTTCGGCGGCGGCTACGCCATGATCCCGCTCATCGAGAGGGAGATCATCCAGGCCCGCGGCTGGTTGACCCTCGAACAATTCATCGACGTCATAGCGATCGCCGAGATGACGCCCGGACCGGTGGCGGTGAACTCCGCCACACTCGTGGGGTTCCGAACGGGCGGTTTCTGGGGCTCGGTCGTGGCAACGGCCGGGGTGGTCGCGCCGTCGGCGATAGTAGTCACGGCGCTGGCCGCGGCTATGCGACGGATGAAATCGGTCCCGTGGATGGACTCATTCTTCAGGGGCGTGCGCCCGGCGGTCGTGAGTCTAATCGCCTACGCCGGCCTGTCCGTGGCCAGATCGGCGGTTGCTTCGCCGGAATCACTGGCGATACTCGTCATCACGCTCGCCCTCCTCGTCAAGTGCAAGGTCCACCCCATCCTCCTGGTCGTGCTCTCGGCGATCGCGGGGGCGTTGCTGTTCTAGGCTCCGCGCTATCTTGTGAATCCGCCTCAAACGGTGGTTCACCGCCGACTTGGTGAGGGGCGGGTCCATCAGGCTTCCCAGTTCCTCCAGGCTCGCTTCGGGGTGTTCCAGTCTGGCCTCGGCGACGCGCCTGAGCGACTGGGGCAACCTCTCCAGCCCGAAGCTCGCGCGTATCGACGTGATGTCCCCTACCTGCCTGAGTCCCGCTTCCGCGATCTTGTCGATGTTGGCCGTCTCCATGTTGACGAGCCTGTTGACGCGGTTCTTGACGTCCTTCATCACCCGGACATCCTCGTACTTGAGCAAGCAGGCGTGCGCGCCGAGGAGGTTGAGGAGCCTTGCCATTTGTTCCCCCTCCTTGACGTACACCACTGAATCGGCCTTTCTGCTTACGACGCCGGCGTTAATTCCGAGCGACTTGAGCAACTCCTTGATATCAAGGGCCTGCTCCTCGTGCTTCGTGCTCATCTCCAGGTGGTTGCCCGTGGCTGGAGATAGGACCGATCCCCTGCCGAGGAAGAACCCGCGGAGATACGACCTCACGCAGCAGGGCCTTACGGCTATGGACGGGGGTATCCCGTAGTTGAGCCGGCCTCCCTCTGCCAAGCCCATCTGGTCGAGCAGCGTCCGGGCATCCCCGTGATCCAGCCGCACGACGAATCTAGTCGCCTTCTTGAGTCTGGACTGTCTGACGACAATGAACTCCGGCCGCACGCCCGCCGCGTCCTTGAGCAGTTTGAACGTCTTCCTGGCGATGGCCGGGTGCTCCGAACCGACGACGACGTTCAGGCGCCTGCCCGACCCTATCCTCAGCGTCCCGGCGGCGCGCACGAGCGCGCCCAGCTCGGACCGACGGCAGCAATCCCGCTCGGGGTAGACCCGCGCCAGTTCGTCCTTTACTTCATTGGAGAACGACATAGAGACCCTTCCCCGCCTTGATAACGTCCATCACAGCACCGGCCAGCCTGCCGGGGTCGTGCCTCGCGTGATCGCCCCGAGAAACGAGGGGCTTCCTTATGACTCGAACGCCCGGAATGTCGATGCCGCCCGTCACCGGGACGGCGCCGCTCTCCCGGTAACGGTCCAGGATCTTAACAGGCACGGTCTCGCTGTTGAGTATGACCACGTCCAGCCCGCCGCCCCCCATGGCATCCAGGACTGCGTGGATATGGCGCGAGGCGTCGTATCCATCGGTCTCGCCGGGCTGGGTCATGACGTTGCATACGTAAACGCAGGCGGCGCGAGTCTCCCTCACGGCGTCGACGATCCGCGGCACCGCCAGGTTGGGAAGTATGCTGGTGTAGAGGCTGCCCGGACCTATAATAACCGCGTCAGCCTCGGAGATGGCCTTCAGGGCCTCCGGAAGCGGGGCGGGCGCCGGTGGGTCGAGGTAAACCCTATGTATACCCTTGCCGCTTCGGGGTATGGACGTCTCGCCCCGCACCACTCCGCCCCCATCGACGACTGCGCAGAGCGTGACGTCCTCCAGCGTCGAGGGGAGGACGCGTCCGCGGACCGCCAGCACCTTGCTGGATTGCCTGACCGCCTCCTCGAAGTCGCCGGTCATCTCCGTCATCGCCGCCAGGAACAGGTTGCCGAAGCTGTGGCCCTTCAGGTCTCCCTTTGTGAACCGGTGTTGGAACAGCGATTCCATGAGCGGTTCCGTATCGGCGAGGGCCACCAGGCAGTTCCTCACGTCTCCCGGCGGGAGCATCCCTATCTCACGCCTGAGCCTGCCGGAGCTGCCGCCGTCGTCCGCCACGGTGACAATGGCGGTAATGTTTGCGGTGTACTCCTTGAGACCGCGCAGGAGAACGGAAAGGCCGGTGCCACCCCCGATCACGACTATCCGCGGGCCTCGAGCGAGGTGATGCCTGTGCAGGAGGATCTGGGTCACGCTTCCGGCCGAACCCGGGTAGACCGCCGTAAGCACGGATTGCATCATGCGTTTGATCGCCGCGGCGCACAGGCCGGCGCCAATCATCGAGATCAGGGCGCCCGCCAGCATCGGGCCGACCGCCCCGCCGGACGCGGACGTCGCCCAGTTCATGACCTGGTACTCCAGCCTTCCGAAGAACGGCGAATTGGACGCGATTGCGAGCCCCTCGCCCACCACCAGGATACCGACGGACAGGAGCAGCGCCCACCTTTTTATCCCCAGGCCGGGATAGAACCACCGCATAGCCTTCATTCTTTCGCCGCTTCACCCAGTCCCTTGTTGATATCCCTGTGCTCCACGAGAACGGTGATCCCCATCTCGCGCAGGGCCTGCGCGAGCTCCTCGCCCACAACAACTGAGCGATGCCGCCCGCCGGTACAACCTATGGCTATCGTTAGCTGCGTCTTGCCCTCATTAATGTAGTGAGGTATGAGGAACTCGACCAGAGAAATGAGTTTCCTCATGAATTTCCTCGTGACCGGCCATTTCAAGACGTACTCCTTCACCTCGGGCCTATCGCCGGTCAAGGCCTTCAGCGTCTCCACGTAATACGGATTGGGAAGGAATCTCACGTCGAATACCAGGTCCGCGTCGAGTGGCAGGCCATTCTTGAAACCAAAGGTCACAGTCGTCACTATCATCCTGGCCCGCTCGGGATCGCGCGAGAACAGCTCGAGTATCTCCTTGCGGAAACGCTGCGGAGTAAGATCCGACGTATCGATGATGACGTTGGCTTTCCCCTTGATCTCCTGGAGTTTCTCCCTCTCCACCTTGATACCCTCCAGGATGCTGCCTTGCGGCGCGAGCGGGTGACGGCGGCGCGTCTCCTTGTATCGACGCACGAGCGTTTCGTCGTTGGCCTCCAGGAACAGGATCTCGTAGGGCAGCCCGATTTCCTCGAGGCCCCTGAGCGCCTCTGAGAGGTCGTTAAAGAACTCGCCGCCCCTTATGTCGATGACCAGCGCCACCCTGCGCACTGTATCGCCCGACATCTGCCGGCACAGTCCGGCAAACGTGGGGATAAGCGCGGGCGGCAGGTTGTCTACGCAGAAAAAACCCAGGTCTTCAAGGCTGCGTATCGCCTGGGTCTTACCCGCCCCCGATAGCCCTGTTATGATGACGAAGCGTATCCCTTCCACCTGAGATACTCCCCCAATGAGGTGACCGATTGGTACTTAGGGCGTCGCAACCTTAACTTCTATTCCGGATCCGCCTCGTCCTGCATCTCGACGTTGATGATCTGGTCCGGCCCGAGGCCTGCCTTTTCCGCGATGCGTATCGCGGCGTCCACCCTGCCCACGTCCCGCGGGTGATGGGCATCGCTCGATAGGGCGAACCGCACCCCTTGCTTGGCTGCCGTTTTCACGTACTCCACGCCGCCGCAAGCGTGATACGAGTTGATCTCCATGGCGGTCCCCCGCGAGGCACAGGCGCGGGCCAGTTCCGCGGTATCTATGTTCACGTGAAGGCCCGGGTGGGTGACTATGTCGATGCGGTGCCTATAAACCGCCTCCACCAGCGCCTTCGTGTTATCGATCCTGGCCACGCGGGACATCGCCCGCGTCCAGCGCGCGGCCGTTAGATTATTGACCACCAGCCTCATCGTGTCGTTCAGACTCCGCCCGACTATCTGGAGGTGGATGCCGACGAGCCTCATGTCCAGGGCACAATCGATCTCCGGGGGAATGTCAACATCGCCGTCGATGCTCGTGACGTTGGCCTCTATGGCCGCCAACACCTTGATCCCGGGGAACTCATCGCGGCAGCGCCTGATGTCTTCCACCAGGCGGGGCCAGGCGTCCCGCTTGACGCCGATCCCGATCATGGCGGGTCCGTGGTCGCTGATCGCGACCTCCGACAGCCCCCGGGAGATCGCCGATAAGACATTATCCCGGACGGTGCCCTTGCCGTGGCTGTACCTGGTATGCGTGTGGTAGTCCGCCCTGATCCTCACGGCGGCGTCAGGAGTACAACTCGCCCAGGCGGCTGGACCAATCCTGTGGTCTCACCAGAAAACCGAACCTATCCGGTTCTCCGGTGAAACACCTGTAAAGGGGGAGCCCCCTGTGCAGCCCGAGGGCGGGAAGGTCAACCGGTTCGACCATCCTGGGTGCCGGCTTTCCCCTGTAGTGGTCATTGGGGACGAACACGTCCCTTCCCTCGTTCTCCACCTCGTAATATGCGGCGCCGTGGGCCTTTTTGTATGCCTCGTATTCGGAGTCGAAGACGGACGCGACACAGTTCGCCATGACGAGCGGCTCCTCGCCCGCGTTCACGGTCACGTGGCCGTAGTCTGGTGGCACGATCACCTTGTCGCCGGGCATCGCCTCCACGACGATCACATCGTCGACCGCGCCCTCGCAAGCCCCCGCGCGCTGCATAATATAGTGCGCGCGGCCGTTGAGAACCTCGTATACTTCTGGGTACCTCATTTCCTCGCCGGGCACGCGCGGATGGTAATGCCCCGCGGTTTTGACGTACTCCCCGCCGATCTTGCCGGGGCGTATCACAGTGATATCGTAACGGATCGAGAATCTGTCCGCAAATTCCCGGTGTTCCGGCAACGCAACGTCCCTGTACATGAAGTATAGGTCCTCCGCGCCCCCGGCCGTCTGATTATACAGGACCTCCCTCATGTCCGCCAACCGGCGCACCGACGGCCGGACCTCGGGCAGATCCCCCGAGAACCTGATGGCGAGACCGTCCAGGTTCATAGGAAGTCCTGAGATCTCCCGAAGGTCGAGCATTCCGATCATCCTCCCCCTTATCATCCTCTCGCAGGTCATCCTCTCGCAAATCATCTTATGGCTGGCGTCACCCCCAGCGATAACTCAGGCCCCCCTTGAAGTCCTTGGTTTACATATCACTTCGAGCACACGTCCGTCGAAAAAGTCCCTTGCGTGCGCAGGCATGAGGACCAGGGCCGTATCGACGCCATGGCCCGATCCCCCGATCGCTATTATCTCTCGCCCGTACTGGATCAACCCCGCATCAAGCGCCATTGTGGCGATCTCCGCGCATACCTTGGTCCCCTGGCCGAACATCCTGAGCGTCTCCGATATGAGCCCACCGGGATACAGGCCGCCGAACTTCTTACTGACGGCGCGCTCTACTCCCCCGAACAGATGAGTCGTAGTAAGCACCTTTATCCCCATTGACTCGAAGCGGGACGCTGTCTCGGCGGCCATCTCCTGCTCGCCCGGACTCTTGAACCCCGTGTGATGCGACACGACCACCAGGTTCGTATTGCCCCCATCCGGAAGCATTTCGGCCGCTATCATCCCCGACGCGCCCGTCTTGGAAGCGATCACTATGTCCTCGATCCCCAACTCCCCCGCGCGCGCGAACGCCCTCTCGATGGTACCCCGGGTATACTCGGGCCCCTCTTTTTCCCAGTACATGCCGTTACCCCCTTCGCAGATCCGCCGGTACGCCCCGCGTCCGCCGGGCTTCCCGCCCTCTTGCACTATGTTCTCCGCACCCTCCGGGATTTCCTGGAACTTTCTGCACAAGGGCGCGTCAAACCAGCCGGCTACACAAACAGGGACAGGAGTGATGGGAATGGGTAGGCACAAGATGGCCACTATACTGGTTCTCTCAGCGGCTCTAGTCGCGGTCGCGGCGTTCTCAGGCCTGGCGCCGAGGGCGATCCCCCTCGCGGGCGCCGAGGAAGCCGCTGGCACCAGAATCATATCGGCTGTCGGCGAAGCGACGGTCTCGGCGAAGCCGGACATAGCGTACGTGGCTCTCGGCGTAAACACCCAGGCGAATACGGCCGCGGAGGCTCAGGTGAAGAACAACGCCGCCATGAACGACGTGTTGGCCGCCATAAAGCAGATGGGGATCGCCGATGAAGACGTCAGGACATCGCAATTCAGCATGTATCCGGTGTACGGCGACGAGAGGCCCGTACCGGGGGCGGCGCCGTCGGAGCCGAAGGTCGTGGGATATCGCGCGAACAATACGGTGACCATCACAGTGAGGAACCTGAGCCGCACGGGCGCCGTGATCGACCAGTGCGTGAAGGTCGGCGCCAACCAGATCCAGCATGTCACGTTCGCGCTAAAGGACGACGCCAAGTACCGCTACCAGGCCCTCGAGGAAGCAGCCCGGGCCTCGCGCGGCAAGGCCGAATCCATGGCCAAGGGCCTGGGTCTCACCATCACGGGAATCAAGTCGGTGCACGAGGTCTCGGCCGGCCCCACGTTTGGATACGTGATGTACGACAGGGCAGGGGCGGGCGCGCCGCAGGCGGCAGTGTCGCCGGGCTCCATAGATGTCAGGGCCGAGGTGAGGGTGGAATACACCTACTAAGCCCGATGCCCGCTGAGTCCGAACCGATTGAGTGGTACTGAGCAGCCCTTGGTCTTGCCAGTAGGCGAGGCCGAGGGCTTTGTCTATCTGTGGGGTCTTGGAAAGGCGCCCTGTACTTTCGCCGCACCTAGCACCTCAAGGCTCGGTTCATATACACGAGTGCCGAGTAAGGCCCCGACCTGTGAAAGCGCCCATAGTAGTTGACCCGCCCTCCATATCTAGTCTGCGGATTTTCGTGGTACTCAGCGGTAGAGTGTGCGGATTTTCCGCACACTATGCGATTGAATAGACTGAGCTGCCGTGACACGGACCGATTCAAGCGACGGACACCCATTCAGCTACGGCTACGGCCACCTTCGCCATTCGGGACTTCCACCCTAAAGACAGTGCCCATGCCGGGCGCACAAAAAACAGGCAACCGCCGCCCCTGCGAGGGGTGGCGGTTACCGTCGCGCCATTGCTATTATGCCATCGCTACCGCGCCATTGCCGATGCATTGTCGCCGGTACACCATCATTGGTGCGCCATCGCCAGTGAGTCGCCCGGGCAGCCTACATGTTGGCCACGATCGCATCCGCGAACTTCGATGTCCTGACCTCCCTGGCCCCCTCCATCCCTCGAGCCAGATCGTAGGTGACCGTCTTCTGAGATACCGTCCTCTCGAGGCCGTCTCTTATCAGGCCGGCCGCTTCCCGCCAGCCCATGTACTCCAGCATCATGACGGCCGAGAGGATGAGGGATCCCGGATTCACTTTGTCCTGGCCCGCGTATTTCGGCGCCGTGCCGTGCGTGGCCTCGAAGACCGCCATGAAGTCGCCGATGTTCGCGCCCGGCGCCATGCCTAGGCCGCCCACCTGGGCGGCGGCCGCGTCGGACAGATAGTCCCCGTTCAGGTTCGGCGCGATGAGGATATCGTATTCTCCACTCCTCAACAACAGCTGCTGCAGCATGTTGTCAGCTATCCTGTCGTTCACGAGGATCTTCCCGTCGGGTCTCTTGCCCGTGCCGGCTATCTCATTCTCGGTGACTATCTTGTCCGCGAATTCCTTCCTGGCCAGGTCGTAGCACCACGTTGCGAAGCTTCCCTCGGTGTATTTCATGATATTGCCCTTATGCACTATGGTCACGGCCCTGCGCCCAGCCTCCACGGCGAAGTTCAGGGCCTTCCGCATGAGCCTCTCGGAGGCCGGCCGGCTTATGTACTTGATGCCTATGCCGGCTCCTTCGGGGATATCGCACGCCATTTCAAACGCCAGGAAGGCACGCACCTTCTCGGCGCCGGCGCTTCCCGATTCCCACTCGATCCCGGCATATATGTCCTCCGTGTTCTCCCTGTAGATGACGATGTCCAACGATTCGGGACGGGTGACGGGACACGGCACGCCTTTGATCCATTTCACCGGCCTGATACACGCGTACAGATCGAGCTCTTGCCTGATGGTGACGTTCAAACTCCGGAACCCGCCCCCTATGGGGGTCGTTAGGGGACCCTTGATCGCCACCACGTGTTCGCGTATAGCGTCAAGGGTGGCGGCCGGCAACCACTCCCCCGTCATCCTGTGCGCCTTTTCGCCCGCCAGGATCTCCTTCCACTCGATGGCCCTTCCGCCACCGTAAGATTTCTCAACCGCCGCGTCCGCGACCCTCCTGGCCGCCTTCCATATATCGGGCCCGGTGCCGTCCCCCTCGATGAAAGGAATAATGGGATTATCAGGCACGATCATCCGCCCGTTTATGACAGCGATCTTCTCCGCCATTCGAATTCCTCCAGGTTGTGGACTACTTGCTGTTGCCCTCTAAGGCGACCCTCCTCATCTTGAACCAGTCAGAGGCGTACGGGTAAACGAGCGATATGACGGCGAGCGCCAGAAGGGTCAGGCAAATGCCAGATCGGAAGAATATCGTCAGGCTGCCGTCGGACAGCATGAGGGATTGCCTGAACGACTGTTCCAGGGAGCCGCCTATGACGACGGCCAGTATCATCGGGGCCGTCGGCACCTTGTAGGTCTTCATAAAGTAGCCAATCAGCCCGAATACCACCAGCAGGATGAAATCCATGGTGTGAAAGTTGATCGTGTAGACCCCCATGAACGCAAGCGCCACTATGAGCGGGTAAAGGATCTTCGGAGGCACCGAGAGTACCCTTACCAGCAAGCCCGCGAGGGGTATATTCACCACCGCACAGACAAAGTTGCCGATGAACAGGCTGGCGATCACGCCCCAGCCTATCTCGGGGTGGTTTTCGAACAGGAGCGGCCCCGGTTGCAGGCCGAGGATCGTGAGCGCGCCCAGCATGATGGCCGTGGTGCCGGACCCGGGAACGCCCAGCGTGAGCGTAGTTATCATCGCCCCTATGGAGCAGGCGTTGTTCGCGGCCTCGGGGGCGGCCAGGCCCTCTATGGCGCCCTTGCCGAACCTCTCCGGCTCCTTGGACAGTTGCTTTTCGTTATTGTACGCCATCAACGCGGCCACGGTGCCGCCTGTCCCCGGCAGCACACCCGTTATGAAACCGATCGGGGTCTGCCTCAGGATCGGCCCGATGCTCCTCTTCCACTGCTCCATCGTGATCCATATGCGGCCGAACTTAGTCTGGACCGGCGCTCCCCCACTTGCGTTGATCGTCTCGAAGTTCTTGAATACCTCGCTTATGCCGAATATCCCGATGATCACGACGACGAAGTCGATACCAGTCTGCAGCTCCGGTATTCCGAACACGAAACGCTGCACGCCCGATTGCATGTCGATGCCCACCGTTGTCACCATCAATCCAAAAAGGAGGGAAATCACGCCCTTAAGGATCGAACCCTTCGAGATGGCCGCGGTGGCGGTCAGGGCGAACACCATCAGGGTGAAGTACTCCGGCGGCCCGAACTTCAGGGCGAACCGGGCCACCGGGAGGGCGACGAACACGAACGCGATGCCGGCGAGGACCGTCCCTATGAACGACGCGATGGCGGATATGGCGAGTGCCGCCTCGGCCTGGCCGTTCCTCGCCATCTGGTATCCGTCGAAACACGACGCCACGGCCGCGCCGTCCCCCGGGATGTTCAGCAGTATGGAGCTCCTCGATCCGCCGAACATGGCGCCGTAGTATATTGCGGACATCGTTATCAGCGCGGTTGTTGGATTCATGGCGAACGTCAGGGGTAAGAGCAGCGCTATACCCGTGGTCGGCCCGACCCCCGGAAGCATCCCCAGAATGGTGCCGAGCACGCAGCCCAATACGGTCCATAGCATGTTGATCGGGGTCACAGCGACGGTGAACCCGTACAGCAGATGCTGGATACTCTCCATAACGACTCACCCCGCTGAGATTATGGCAGGCTGACCTTCAGGATCTTCTCGAAAGCGTACCAGATCCCGAACGTAAAACCCGCCGTTATCACCGCATTCCCCAACCACCCCTTACGGCCGTTCACGAGATACAGCATCCCCCCGAGAAACAGCAGCGTGGAAATGGAATAGCCCACCTCGTCGAACAAGAAGGCATAGCACAGGCACATTACCGACGTCCCGACGATGAGTTTGACGGCACTGATATCCAAGGGGGGCTTCTTCGCCGCCCCTGCGGGCTTGCCACCGGGCTTGGGCCTTATCACGCTGTTCACCGCAAGGGAAGCGCCCATGCCAATCATGAGTACCCCGAGAGACAGGGGAAAGTACAGCGGGGCCCATGGGTTGCCGATCGACGCCTTTGGAATCCCCAGGGTCTGAACCGTGTAGATTATTCCG
>JAHDPS010000344.1 GCA_018434225.1 Bacillota bacterium | reverse complement strand
TTAATATTATCAATCCCGATTTTTTTGAGGCGTAAGAGCCTTTCTTCAGGGGCTTCCCTTAGAATTCTCTGGCTTGGAAGAACACTTACATCTGCGATCTTCGCGAAAAAATCTTCCAGAGTAATCGCACTCAAATCGACATAGTAACCCATAATGGCCCTCCCAGTATGTTTAAAAGAGCCCCGTCATGAACGCTTTGTAAATCATAGTGGCTTAATTGGCACATATATATCGACAGCATGCTTTCCCCCGGGATGCTCCTCCTGATTGTCTGGATATAGTTCGAAGCTCAAGCGGTCATCGGGTTGATAGCCGCTTTCGGGGAGCCACTCAACAAACATCGCATCCCAAGCACCTTCATACTGTTTTTCATCTAGTTCGAAATGACCAATAGCATATTTGCCGCCCGGAATCATCATCTTCCCAATTTCTCCATCAACATCAACGTCGGCGTCCCCGGGAACGGTCATACATACACTGATCCTCAATTTGTCATGATCGGTAATCTCGGGAGTATCATGGTATAGAGTAAGCCATTTAGTCTCAGCGGGTTTTATCAGGCCCTTCGAATTGGCCCACTCGAACAGCTTGCCGAAAAGCCTTCCGAACAATGCAACATCCTTTTTATAAGGGCCGGTATGACGAACATAAATGACATTCATGCTGGACACTTCCTTGACTTGAACATTGAAAGGAATACCCATGAATTCCCACCCTTTACGATACTGTTTGTTTGTTGCCATTTTATTGTAGCAAACCACCTCGGAAAATACTTTTCCCATATTGCTTTCATTTAAGCCTTTCCCAGTCCTTAACTCAGTTGCGCTCATAAAAAAACGGCTCCTAAAAGCCTTCGCAAACGAAGCCTGGTTCGAAAAACCACATTTCAATGCAATCTGCGTAACAGTTTCCTTCGGATTTGCCAATAGCAAAAAAGCGGCTTTTTCGAGCCGTACCCTTTGAATATATTGAAAAAGAGTTTCTCTCGTCATTGAGAAAAAGATCCTGTGGAAATGGTAAGGGGAGAAGTTAGCGATTTGTGATAGCCTAATCAGCGAGAATTCATCTGAAAGATTGGCTTCGATGTAATCCTGAACCCTATTGATTCTAGAAATATACTCTTCCCGCAAAAAACGTGTTCCTGCCATAACTCATTACGTCTTATCCTCTAGATATAGTTCCCACGAGATACTATCTAATACTATATTCTATCGAATTCTATCGTGAGCTCAAGGATGCCGGTGGGCTGCGTGCCAGAA
This sequence comes from Bacillota bacterium, assembly GCA_018434225.1. Lineage (GTDB taxonomy): Bacteria > Bacillota > Sulfobacillia > JABLXB01 > JABLXB01 > SM1-B181. The sequence continues at coordinate 16,463 of JAHDPS010000344.1, read as the reverse complement.
TGAAATATCTTCCCTCGCAGCCATCATCTACCTTAATTCAATCTTCAGACCACACATGGTTGAATCCCTTGATTATCAACCAGATTCCCAGGAATACTTCATTGACAATCATAGGAAGCGCTAGAGCCATAAGAATGATATCCGAATCGACCGCCTGGAAAATCGCGAGCAAATTCATTACAAATACGGATATAGCTGCAATAAAACCCCAAATCGATATGAATCGTGGAAGGAGTCTTGATCCATAAAGCAGACAATAGAACAACACGGCGCCTGCGCAGAAAAACACCGGAATCAGTAAGTCATTGCAGGCTGCCCGCTGCGCAATCGATAAAGCGCATGATGCTTGAAAGTATTCAGCACTCACCCCCCCTGCTTTCAAATGTTCCTGACTTAGTCTGATTAGTGACAGCGGGGCTACAATAATCAATGAGCAAAACAAGGCTTCGATTATCCTGAAACAAAGGTAGCCAAGAGCCATTTTTTCATTATATTTTCTCAGATACGGAAACATCAACGCGGCAATTCCAACAACTGCGATTGCATTAGTGAGCTCGATTAGCATTCCTATCAATAATCCCGGTCTGTTCTCGGAAACAATAGATGGTGTATTCGAGGATAGGATTGAATTCACCATATTGCCGCCAAAAAGGCTCGCCGCCATCGCAATCAGAAATAGCGCCCCCACAATCCTTGCTGTTTTTCTACTTATGTTCGGTTCTTCTGTTGTCTCATATGGGTTTTTCATTTGATGCAACCCCTCTCAATCACATATCAAGTACCTTGACACGAAGGACTCAGGCTTCCCGCATATACCTTTAGCGATGGCCCCAATAAAAAACCCCTTGCTATATGACCGTGATAACGATCTTCCCACCGGAGTGTTCTTTTTCAAGATACCGTACAGCCTCTGCTGTATCGCTTAAGGGATAGCGCCTGTCAATTACGGGTTTCAATCTGCCGTCCTTTACAAACCCGACGATCAACTCCAAATCCGCCGGATTAGGTTTCGCCGCAAGGAGCCTGATTTTCCGGCTGCCTGCTGACATGAACGGACCGATTACAGCTGCTTTGAGAATCTGAGACAGCGCGCCTCCCAGTATGACCAGAATGCCGCCTGGCTCCAGCACGCGTTTGTAAGCGAAAAGCGAATAGCTTCCGTTGACGGCGGCGATGAGATCGTACCGGCTTGCGCTCTTGGTGAAATCCTCGCGTTTGTAATCAATGACATGGTCAGCGCCGAGGGTATAAGCCTGCTGTACATTCTTCGTACTGCATACGGCAGTTACATCCGCGCCGAAGATCTTGGCAAGCTGCAAAGCGTAGGTCCCCACGCCGCCGCTTGCTCCGCAAACCAGCACCTTTTGCCCAGGCCGAATGCCGCCCTTGTTTTGCAGCGCCTGCAGCGCGGTAATAGCTGCCACCGGCAGCGCTGCTGCCTGCTCAAACGAGATATCCGCAGGCTTCGGCCCCAATGCGCGTTCCGGAACGGTTACATACTCCGCAAAACCACCCAGGCCGCAATCGGAAACATCGCCGGGTTTAAACATATGGACATTGCATCCCACCGTCTCAACAATCCCTGCGATGTCCGCTCCAAATATTCTTTTCTTCGGTATGATCCCCATCCGGATCGAACGGTAATCCAGCGCGTTTACCGATGCGTCGAATATTCTTACCAATACTTCGTTGTCATTGGGGACAGGTTTTTCTACCTCCCGAAATACGAGGACATCGGGCGCAGCGTGTTTGTCAAATATGACCGCTTTCATTCTGAATCCCTCTTGACCTCATAATCAAATACCTCACCAATCTCGACACCGAACACATGCGCAATCCGAAAAGCCAATTCCAGGGAGGGCGAATACTTGCCCGCCTCGACTGCTATTATCGTTTGTCTTGAAACACCGGCCTTTTCAGCAAGCTTCTGCTGAGTCATTTCATCGGCGAAGAAACGCAGCCGTCGAATGCAATTTGTGATTTTGAGTTTATCAGCCATCACTGATGCCCTTTCGGTAATAGTACAGACTCATAGCACCCTCGGCCAGGGAGCCCAAACCAAATGACAGGAACATGATATTAAGCACCGCCGCTACTGGGTAACTGAACACCGCCGAAACGAGCGCCGCAACGAATCCGATTCCGCCGATGATAAGGCCTATCCTCATCGCCTTCAATTCAATGAGTCTATCCATTTCGTCTTCAACGATGGTACACGCGATCTCTTTTTCTATCACTCTCTCATCGGGATTCTTATCTCTCACGGCTATCCCGATTGAGAGCGCAATGTGGAACAGAATCTGAATGATGATTGTTGCGGCGATACCTACGCCGATAAAGATCAGCATTGTGATCCCGCAGAACTTCAGATCGTTTGGGGAAACCATTTGGGATTGATACTTGCCTAATACATAAACGCAGTATGCTGCCAACACCAGCACCCCTGAAACGATACTGACAATCGTCCTTTTCTCCTGATATGACATGCCATACTCCCCATTATGGTTTTATGTAATCCACTATGTACATAGTGTGCCCTATACAATACAAAATGTCAAGTATTTTCTACATCCCGAAAATAGATTATTGGCTCTAGTTGGTTTCATTAGACCGTAACCAATCGCGGAAAGGCGGGGACATAGGAAATCAACGATTAAGGATATCTGCCCCCTCATCCCGGACAAGACGCGATCTCCGCCGGGAAAAATGAGCGGGCCCGGATACCGCCACCAGTATGGCGGCTATAAGTACTACTACTGCTGCCTGTTCTATCCCGGCATTAGGTCCCACCGTATTGGAAACCGCATGGAGTATGGTAAGTATGAGTGCGCTGCCGCCGCAGTTGTTAAACAGCCATGCGTATATGACAGAGTCAGCCATCACTCCAATAAGATAGGGTATTAGTGGATAGGTAGCCATGATACTGCCCTTTACGAGTAGCAGGGGTATATGCCACAATGCCCACAGGATGCCAATGATGAGGCTGGAAACTAAGGCGCTGTTCAGTCAATGTCATTACAGGATTTCTACATACCCTTCTGTTCCATGCAGGCGAATTCGTTGCCCATCTTTTATCAGTTTGGTGGCATTTTGTACTCCGACAACTGCCGGTAAGCCATACTCACGGGCGATGACTGCTCCATGGGTCATCAGTCCGCCAACTTCGGTGACAAGGCCTTTTATGGATACAAACAACGGTGTCCAGCTGGGGTCAGTAAAGCAGGTGACCAGTATATCTCCATCTTCTAGAGCAGCATCTTCCATCTTCAAGATGACACGTGCCCGTCCTTCTATGATTCCTGAAGAAACAGGTAGACCGATAATAGCTTTGGATGGGAGATTCTCTCGTTTGTACTCACCTGCAATGATTTCGCCATCAGATGTGATCACGCGTGGGGGAGTCAGTCTCTCATATAACCTATACTCCTTTTTTCGTTTGCTGATGACCCGGTAATCCAGTTCGCTTGTGCGTACCACTTCGCGAAGTTCTTCGAAAGTGAGATAGTATATGTCTTCTTTTTCATGAATGACGTTGGCCTGTACGAGTCCTTCGGCTTCTTTCAGTAAAGCCTGCTTATAAAGGAAGTAGCGATGAATCATGCCGTATTTCGGATATTCACGATAACCAATGAAATTCCGGATCAGGTCGATCATCCGTTTTGTCTCTTTGGCTTTTTCTTCACCATCGGGTAATTGCCTCAATCGATCTAATAACTCTTGTTCTTTTTTCAAAGCCTCCTGTCGCCCTTGCTCGAATCTCCGCTTGCCGGCGTTCGGCTCAAAGTTCCTGATGTTGCTAAGAATCATGGGAATAAGTGTGGTTGGTTTTTCGCTCCAGCGAGGTTTCGTAATATCAATTTCCCCTACACATCGCATTCCATATTTATCGAGATAAGCATAGATAGCATCTCGGGTTTCCTGTCCACCATTAAGATTAACCATTTCATCCAAAAAGCTATCATCTTTCACATGATGTAAATAATCAACTACTTCCGGATACGGACGAATGACATCTGCAACATCTAATAACTCCAGGCCCATTTCCGAAGTGATATTGTTCGGCACAGATTGAGTAAGAGTGTCCGCAGCGTTTTTTTCACCTAACCAATCCTTCATTTTTTCATTGATCCATGATGTAGCATTCATAGTAGTCATAATCACACGCGAACTTTGTCGATCAAATAGAATCTTCTTCAATTGCTGGATATCTTCCAGAATAAAATCCAATACATCCGATCCTGATTTCGTTTGGATGTTATGTTTTAGCTCGTCTATCGATGTTTGAGTACTTTTAATCAAATCAGCAATGATTGTCGGATCATTTTCGATTTGTGCCTGAGAATCCGCAGATGACATGCCTTTATGGCTCTTACCAGAACTCTGTTCTTGCTTATCACTTGGTGACGATTTTATGAAACCTCCTCGCTTTATGACGGTTATGAGTGCGTCCTTCATGAGCGGATCGTGTTGTCCCATGGTATTTAATAAAACTTCTCTGCTGTCAAGTGAAGCCAGCATATGTGTGACATCAACAAATAACCGTCCACCAGCTTTACGCATGGGTGCAAGAGTCGTTAACAGGAAAAAAGACAATCCCAACGGTTTCATGGGGTCTGTCATCATTTGTTGATGACCGACAGATACATAAACGTGATTTTCTTGATCATTCGCTTCTGGGATAGGGTATAAAGTAGTGATAGGCCGGCTCTGGACAATGTAAAACGTATCATCAGCCAAACACCATTCGATGTCCTGGGGGTGGCCGAAATGTTCTTCGATCCTTCTGCCCATGCGCTCAAGCCGCAAAATCTGCTCATCCGTAAGCGCTTGCCTATTCTGCCGTTCAGGCTCAATCTCCTGTTGTTTCGTACCGCCATCTTTTAGGGCATAAATAGCCAGCTTCTTGGTGGATATCTTCTTATCGATAACCTTGCCGTTACGCACTTTGTAGGTATCTGCATTGACCAGGCCGGAGACCAAGGCCTCGCCGAGTCCGAAGCCGGCATCAATGGATAACACCTTCCTATTACAAGTGACGGGATCGGCAGTAAACAAAATCCCTGACGTCTGCGGGAACACCATCTTCTGAACAACCACAGACGGGTGGACTTTACAGTGGTCGAAGCCGTTTTGAAGGCGGTAAATGACTGCCCTCTCGGTAAACAGCGATGCCCAGCACTTGCTGATATGCTTTAGGATTGCCTCTTTCCCGATAATGTTCAAATACGTATCCTGCTGACCCGCAAAGGAAGCCGTCGGTAAATCCTCTGCAGTTGCGCTGGATCGAACTGCATAGGCATTGTTTTCACCAAGTCTGGAGAGTCGGCAAGTGATCTCGTCATAAACATCTTGAGGGATGGCTGTTCCTTCAATGACCTTGCGAATCTCACCGCTAAGTTCAGCGAGTTTATCTCGCTCTTCCGCCTTTAGAAACGATAACTGATCGAGCAATTCGTTGATTGACGACGTTTCCCCGATGATTCTTTTATAGGCTTCAATAGAAACACAAAAACCATCTGGCACGCGTATTCCTTCGATCCTGGAAAGCTCCCCCAGGTTCGCGCCTTTACCACCAACAAGCATGATTTTTGTTTTATCAATGTCCTGAAAACCAAGCACATAGGAACTCATATGTTTCTCCTTTGTCGATTCCTTATTTGATAATCTGGATGACATCTTTTCCATAATAATCCTTTCCATCAAATCGCATTGACATACTATTGCATTATAGCAGCAGCAAATAGGAACAAATAGTCTGCACTTGGAACTTTTTACATGTTATAATTAAGGGGAGGAATGCAGAAAGCCGTCACGACTCTGTGACGGCATATAATCTGTACTAAATCCAATATGGCTTTCAATCTGCTTCTTATGACAGCCAGCCGTAGTCCTGCCTGCAGTCTACCACAGCATCCACGTAGACATTGTCCCCTTTTACCTGGTAAATCAGCAGGTATCGCTTTGCCACCAAAAACTTACGATATTTGCCTTCCGGTACCAGCGGATCAGAAAGCCAGGGATTCCGCCCCGGGAATTCCTCCAGAGATTTTGCCTTCGCGCTAAACTCGGCCACAAGATCTAACGCGGCTTTTTCACTGACTTGAGCCAGAAAGTAGGCATGAGATACCAGCATCTGCGCTGCTTCATCGGAGACGATCACCGTGCACTTTTTATTGACGGGCTCCATCCAGTACCTCCTTAATGGCTGTTTTCATCATGGAGGATACCTCGTCAATGGAATAGCCGCTTTTGCCGCTTTGCCGGCTTTCCTCTGCGGCCACTAGATTTTCTCTCAGGCGCAGCATGCTCTCGCGTCTGGCAAAGGATTCAATATCCATTACCACCAAGTCTCCCTCGCCGTTTTTGGTCAGGTATACAGGCTGCCCGGACATCCTGCACAGCTGAGAAATCTCGTTGTAGTTTTTTCGTATGGCGGTTGATGGCTTTATATTCATCATCTGAACGCTCCCTGTAATGTAGTATGTAGTATTATTTTATGCTTATTATATACTTATTTTACTAAAAAGACCCCCTGTATTCAATGGGCTTGGTCAAAAGCAGTTATTGACATCAAAATCTCTGCAATCTATGATGAAAGAGATAGCAGACTGAGATTGATTATTGGAGGGGATACCGTCCGGTCGGGGCATCAATCTGCGCCAACCGGAACAGAAAGATAGAGCGGATACAGTTTAAAGTGCCTTTTCTAAGGCTTTTTTTGCTGTGTCTGCTTATCTTTCAGCGGTATCCCCTTTGTATCTGATTTTAGGGGATACCGTCATAAACGGTATCCCCTTCTCAGTCTGCTATCAAATAAATTTAGAAAGGAAATGATTATGTTTACTCTAGATGATTTGATGAACGCTGACCGGTGCCCGGCACCGTATGAGCCAGGCGAGGAGCTTTGGAACGATCCCCATATTTCAAAAAAGATGCTTGAGGCACATCTTTCACCCGATACCGATGCCGCAAGCTATAAGCCGGAAACAATTCAAGCAATCTGTGAGTATTTAGTTCGGACAATGGGCCTTGAAAGCGGAGGCTCGATTGTAGATCTTGGGTGCGGACCTGGGCTTTACTGTTCGCAGCTTGGTCAAAAGAGTTTTTACCTGACTGGAATAGATAGATCGGAAAACTCAATCTGTTATGCTAGAAATCATAATCACGACAAACATACAAATTATATTCTGGCAAGCTACCTAAACCCGTTTGGGTCAAACCAATTTGATGCAGCCTTGATGATTTCACAAGACTACGGAGTTCTTAGCCCGGAAAACAGGAGAATACTACTTGGCAATATCCGCAATGCCCTTAAGCCGAACGGATATTTTGCTTTTGATGTTTCCAGCATGACTGCTTTTCAGAATAGGATAAATAGTGCCGCCTCCAAATGGTACGCGTCCGGGGCGGGATTCTGGAGACCTCATAAACACTTCGTTTTGGAGAAAACGATTATCTATCCGGATATGCCCACACTGTGCGACTTTATAGCTATAGTTGATTCCGCTGTAAAGGCATATCATATCTATCAGACTTTCTTTTCTCCGGAATCCATCCGTTCAGAACTCGAAGAAAACGGTTTTCAGGTGGAAGCAGTGCTATCAAATCTGCGCGGTGAGGAATACAATGCGGCTTCACCAGAGCTAGGTGTCGTCTGCAAGAAAGCCTAGATATTCGCTTGTCAGCACACCAGGACAGCGCCGACTGTCCTGGTGTGCTACAAACTATGGTCTGACTGTCTTGCTGCCCTGGCACTTGAATGCAGGTCTTCATCCTTCTAAGATGCGCTTTATACTCTTTAGTCCTTCAATCTGATGGTGCTTCGGTGAAATGAGGCCCCAAAAACAGAATGCAAGCATCCGTATTTATACAACGTTGAGTATTAGAGTATTTTTTTCTCCCTCTATAGGAGGGAGAATAGGTTATTTCTGTGAATTCAATATCAATATTGGCACATAACATTCACCCCATTCTTTCTGTAATAGTAGCTTTCACGCTATCGCCCGGCTGTTTGCCGATTTTTGCACGGATGTCCTTACGCAAACCTATGATGTAACACACCGAGCCGTCAGTATTTTTAACACCCAGATTAACAATGCTCCCGTCATAGGGCTCTCCATCAAAAGTTGCGCGGACTTTTACTCTGCCCTTGCCAAATTCCGCTTTCACATCATATGGAAATTCAATATATGCACCGTCTATATCGGGGACTTTCTTGATTTCTGCTTCAAACTCGTATGTTTTATTCATTACATTTTTCTCTTGATTCCCTTCTTAAATATGTCTGCGAAATCAATAAATATAGAAAAAGTATTATCACCACTGCCACACCAGCTATCACATAGCAAGCTGATACACCATATCGTTCAGCCACTGGTCCCATAATTGTTGAAGCCCACATTGTATGTCGTCGAAACGCCCTGATTGCGTGGCGGTGAAAGAACGCTCGGGTTGGATGTCGTGGAAGAGAAGGGGCCCGGCGAGTTGGCCGGGCCTCCGGCGTGAGTGGTGGGATCAGATCTGCTCGTATTCAAGTTGGGCTCGCTGGACGTTCTCCGTGTCTACGGCCTGCCCGTTCTGCGTGCAAACATCAAGCAGGCACGCTGCGCAGAGCGTGTTTATCACCCGGGGGATTCCGCGGGCGATGGTGTGGATCTGGGAAATGGCCGCGTCCGTGAACAGAGGTCGGGTCGCACCGGCCCTTTTCAGGGAGTGCTCTATGTATGCCTTGGTCTCAGACTCCTGGAGGCCCGAGAGGTGGTAGCGAACGCCCACCCTCTGCCGTATTGCTTCAAAGGTCCGCAACCGGAGCGTGGAACGCAGTTCCGGTTGACCCACCAGGATAAACGCGAACGGGCTCAACGAATCGAACCTGAAACTGGTGAGGAAACGAGTCTCCGCGAGCATTGACGTAGACAGAAGATGAGCCTCGTCAATGGCGAGCACGGGCTGTTTGCCCTGATTCTCGTAGGCGTCGAGGAAAGCGTGATCGAATTGCCGGCGGGCATCCCTCTGGTGGAAGGCTGGAGTGATGCCGAATTGGGCGAGGACCTCCCTGTAGAAACCGCGAGGTTCGAGGGCGGAATCGGCTATGTAGAGGAAAGGGTGGCGTATCGGGTCGAGCCTACTGGCCAGGGCGCGTATCGCGGTGGATTTGCCCGCCCCGATCTCCCCCGTGATCACCCCCAGGGAGCGAGTCTTCACGATGTAGTCGAGGCGAGCGGATAGTTCCTGCCACCCCTGGCTCTGGAACAGGTCCGCCGGCGGCAGGGCCCGGTCGAAAGGCAGATGGTTCAGGCCGAAGTATCTCTGGATCATTGTCCTCCTCCCTCCGTAAGGCGCGGGAAGCGCATCTCGCCGAGTCTTTGCCGCTTATCTTCTTCGTGCTGGCGCCTTGCCAATTCGAGGAGGTTTAGTCCCGTGGAAACCGGAGCGGGCGCTGGCGCAGGTTTTCCGAGGTCACGGTGTCGAGTCCTCTGGAGGTTCACTGGTTGGGCGTCCGGATATTGCTCCGAGCCGCGCCATACTTGGATGAGGTCGAGGCTGTAGGGGTCATAGCGGATTGTGATCGTCCGCCGTATAAGCGCCGCGCTCACTTCGTAGATGTTGCCGTCTAAAGTGAAGCACCCCGTCTTGTCGACCCTCCGCTGCTCCTGCCAGAGGAAACTCTGGCGAACCCTGAAAAAGTCGAGTTTCCTCAGGGGCGTGGGGTCGGACTCGAATCGCTCCTTCGGGGTTTGTTTCAAGGCGCCGTGCGGTTTCTGGTGGTAGGCCACCTCCAGCCAGGCCCAGAAATACTCGTTCAGTTGCTCCAGGGTATTGAGTCGACCGGATGCGATCAGCGCGTACGCCTCTGGCTTGAAGCTCCTGTCCACGTACTGGAAGAACTTCTCCACCTTGCCACGTCCCTGGGGTCTACCCGGCCTTGAGTGGATGAGGTGGAACCCCAATTCGCCGGCGATCCGTTCAAGGTGCGCCCCAGAGTATATCGCCCCGTTATCGCAGTAGAGCCTGGCTGGAACCCCGTGCTTCAGGATCGCTTTCTTCAGGGCGTCCTCGAGTTTTGGCCGGCGTTCCTCGAAGTAGTACTCGGCGTGCGGGACATACCTCGAGTAGTCATCCAGAAAAGCGATGAGATACGCTTGGCGCTTTCGCTCCCCGCCTTCGGGGTCTGGAAGGTAGAGCGTGTGGTGACAATCCCCCTGCCAGGTGTGGTTTCTATGCGGCGATTGAAACCTGCGGTGGCCCCTCTCCCTCGACGGCATCTTTACCCCCAACTCCGAAAGATGTCTCCTGAGAGTGCTCACCTTGAGTTGGCCGGCGTCCACTTCCCCCGCGAGTTGCAGCATGGCGATGATCTGGGGGACGCTTCTTGACGGCAACTCCCGTTTCAACGCCTCGGCCTTCTCCAATACGGCCCTCGGCAGGGCGCGGGGACTTCCCTTGTCGCCCCGTCCCGTGGGCTTGAGCGCCTCGATGCCTCCTTTCCGGTAGAATCGTAGCCAGCGCTCCAGTGTACGCTGGGTCACCGTGGTCGCCTTGCTGAATGGGATTTTGTAGGTCTTTCCCGCGAGTTCCCTCAACAGGCGGGCCTGTTCCCCCCGGCCAAGCGGCCGCACCACCACTGGGGCGATCACGCCGTACCGGAAGTTCGCGATGAGTTGAGCCTGTTCTTCGGTCACAGTGTCTCCCTCCCTTGGATAGTCTCCCAGCCTAAGTCTCCAGCCGGAGGCGAGCGATGGACAGTGACAAAGAATGTGGTGTTCCCGTGAAGACCGGATACGTTGTCGGCAAGAACCCGCATCCTAACGCCGCTAGACTGATGTGGGAACCGCCGCGGCGGGGGAACGCGCCTGTTTTCTCCTCGTGGAATCGGTCCTTTACCGCTCACGCCGGCGTCGTGATCGCATAGAGGCTCAAGTGGACAGGGTAACAGGCGTTGAGGAATACAAAGAGGGGAACGGATTTAGTCCCGAGGATGAGGTTTTGAAGGATTTCTCCCAGTGAAAGCACGCTTGTAAGCCACCCGCGGGGGCGGTTTTGCTCGGGTAAGTATGGGGTGACGTCGAACCCGGGGACAAGGTAAAGGATTCGCTCGATCACCGATCCGGTCAGGGCCTGGGCCCTCCTGCGCCACCCCTGTAACCACCTGCGGATCGTGCGGCCCGAGATACCGCCAGCCGTTGGACTCTGGCAGAGTCGCTCAGCCAAAGAGTCCACTCTTTCGCCGGTTGAAAGCATTCGTGCCGCGGCCTCGCGCACTGAGAGACTGAAGTGACCATACGGCCGAATGAAGGCTGGGAGCAGGCTGAACGTCTTCCTACACTGTGGGCAGAGGTATCTGTACTGTCAACGCCGGCAAGCGCTGGATTATCCGGCCCAACACCAGAGAACGAAAGTAGCGCCCATGCCTCCTGAGCCTACGCCCGCAAATCGGACAATGCTGCTCTCCGGTCGGGGCCCGGTTAGCGCATTCGTCGAGATACCTCTTGAGTGAAACGGCCACATGCATTACGATGATCATGCAACGGCCCCTAACGGGGTTGCGGGAGCCCGTCCCTGGGTGGTTGGCAAACTAGAGCCAGGGACGGGCTCCTCCTTTTCCCCAATAATGACAGCAAGAAACCACGTCCCCATTTACGTCATGGAACGTGGTTCTCCTGTCAGTGTCACTTAATTCGGTCGATCAGGCCCTAATCACCGACAAATAACGTGGGCCTCAACAGCTATGCCCTACTTATTTCTTCACGTACATCATCTGGGTATGCGCTTTCCCAAGTTACTGGTTTAAAGCGTGAAATTTTTCCATAGTAATTAATAATTTGTGGGGTAATCCAGTCCCATGTAAAGCGGGAGGCTGTTTTTAAACCCTCAGCAACTAGCTGGTTTCTTAATCTAGTGTTTTCATATAATTTAATAATCTTCTCAGCTATATCTTCTGGATCATTCATTTCAACCAGGAGACAATTTTGACCGTCAACAGCATATTCGACAACCCCTTTATTTTGCGTTGTAATTACGGAGCAACCGCATGCCATTGCCTCTAATACCGGCAGAGAAAAGGATTCATAAAGGGAAGCACAGACCAATACATCTGATTGTCGGAGTAAATTGCCGATCTGTTTTTGTTCAGGATTTACGAATGCCGACCCCAATGGGACGGTTGGTTCATCGGGTGAAACCCAAAACAAACTGTATGTATAGCCTAAATCTGTTAAAATGGATAATGCATCTTTTATATCACTAATCCGTTTAAACTCCAGATTCTCGCTGCCAATCATCATTACCGTAAAGTCTCGATTCTGTTCATCTTGCTTCGATGTATCGTGATAAAAAACTGAATGATCAATAGCATTATTTATGATGGTTGATTTCCGATCGAATAGTTTCATGATTTCGGCAGCAGCACCCTTGGAAACGGTATAAATAAATGGTACGAGCTGAAACTGCTTGTATATATAGTTTTTCAGCCTTGGGCTGATATTTTCCCAGGCAAAGAGATGCTCAGCACCCTGTTCAAAATATACAACCGGTGCGATTTCTCGGGCAATACACTCATATACTTCTCTCCAGTAAGTTGCAACGATAACATCACAGGGGGGTATTCCAGCAGCTAATTCCAGTTCAAGCGGAACCTGAATATAATTGACCTTTTTGTTTATTGGAAACCAGGTAGGTTTTTTAAAATGGGATACAATCGTAATGCGGTGACCATACTTTACAATATTGTTGGCGTGCTCAAGAATAATTTTTGCTCCACCGCATACGGCAACATTTGTCATCGTATAGACGATATGGATTTGGCTGGGCTGATGTTTAGCAGGAATCAATACCTGTTTTTTTGCATCTTTTAAGTGCGCTTCTCTTCTGAGAAACTCAACGACTTTATATGTCTTCATGTTTCTTGCACCTATTCCTTTGAGTTTCATCAGTTGTCATCAAATCAGCGTTTTCGGAAAGCGCTGCTTTCGGCAGCGTTACTGCAAAAGGTATTCCGCCGGTCAATGAAATTTGATTCAGATAAATATCTATTGCTGTGGACATCGGTATACCTAGTTGCGAAAGGACTTCTTCAGCTCTTCTTTTTACGTCGGGATTAACTCTTAAGTTTAAAGTCGTAGTTTTTTCCATGTAATCATCTCCTCTGACAACATTGTAACGCTTTTGTCGTTACTATTCAAGAGAGGTTATGACTAATATATAAACAAAATAGGGCACTGACCCTTAAATATGTGTCAATACCCTTATTTTATATTTTTTTGAAATTGTCCTATTGTTGGTACTACTATACAAATAATCTTTGTTTATGTTTTCTGCAATAGCAAGCCTACTAACATCCTAACCTTGTTCTCCTGCGTTGAGGATATTAGGGTGTCATATTAGTGGGATACTTTAATACCAACTCTCGAAGGTATTAGGGGAATTCCCTCGAGATAGTGACTAAACTGGCTGTTTGTGCCCGTCTTAGAAAAGAAATTCATATGCTGCGCTCGAGGAAACTGTTGTGGGTTCTCTTTCGGACAAGGGTTCGATCAACAAAAAGGGGATCGTCATGGGTGGCAACATCCAAGTGAAAACTCGGCTTACATCGGCGAAACCCAAGTAATGAAAACTATATGGCAATACAGTATTATCTTTGAAAATCCGAATGTCATCTATAAAATGCCCTGAAAATCAGGGTCAAAAAATGCACTTTTGGGGCTCATTTTTAGCCTATTTTTAACTACAAAACCACTATATGTAGTGGTCAAAGTGTCTTATTTGCTCCCCAAACCACTATTCGTTATCATTATTATACACTCAACGTGGGGGGTATGCGGGAACATATCGAAGGGCTGGATTTCAGTAGCGCGGTAGCCCAGGTTAGCGAGGTATGCAAGGTCCCTGGCCAGCGTGGAAGGATAACATGAGATATAGACGACGCTGGATGGTCTCAGGCGACATATCGCATCCAGCACCGCCGTTTCGCAGCCCGCGCGAGGCGGATCGAGCACCACCGCGTCCGGTGTCAAACCGGACGCCTCCAGTTCAGCAGCCAGGGAGGGGAGCACCCGTTCGGCGCGGCCCTCGAAGAACCGCGCGTTTCCGATGCCATTCATCCTGGCGTTCCGCCGGGCATCCCGGATGGCCTCACCGTTCTCTTCGACCCCTATCGCGGCCGAAAAACAAGATGCCAGGAACAGTGTGATCGTCCCTATGCCGCAGTATAGATCCAGGGCTACGCGATCCCGGGCCGCGGCAGAGCCGCTTTCCGCGTATTCCAAGGCTTTAGCGTACACCTGGGCCGCTTGCTCCGGATTCACCTGGTAGAAGGAAAGGGCCGACACCCGAAAACGCAGGCGGCCGATCCGGTCATTTCCGAAGACATCGTCGATGTACTCGCGGCCGCGGATGACCCTCCATTCGGGGCCCAGCACAATGTTGGTTCGTTCGGGATTGACATTCTGTATGACGCTGACGAGGCCTGGCACGGACTCCGCCAGGGCCTTGCCTATGGGGGCGGCATACGGCAGTTTTTTTGTCGCGGTGACGAGCACCGCCATGGATTCGCCCGTGCCCACGGCGACCCGCGCCATGATGTGCCTCAACACACCCCGGCCTGTCTGCTCGTCGTATGGCTGGATCCCGTACTGTTCGCATAGCCGGAGGATCTCGGACAGGATGAGGTTGTTGGTGGGGTGCTGGATCTTGCACGCCGAGGAGGGTACGATCTGATGAGTGCCCCGCCTGTAGCACCCTGCCACGAGCCTGCCACCCAGTCCGCCAACAGGGAACATGGCCTTGTTGCGGTAGTGCCACACCGAGGGCGAGGGCACTGTATCATGCACAGTCACACCCCGCAAGCCGCCGATACGGGTGACGGCGTCCTGTACGAGGCGCGTCTTCCAGGCCAGTTGAGCTCCGTAATCCATGACCTGAAGGCCGCACCCGCCGCATTCCCCGAAGACCCCGCACTCCGGTGATGTCCTGAGGCATGACGGCTTCTTGATGTCGACGATCTTCGCGCGGGCGTAATTGCCCCGCTCCTGGGCTATTGCCGCGTCCACCAGATCCCCGGGGACCGCTCCCGCGACGAACAGCACTCTGCCGTCGTGGCGCCCGACGCCGTCGCCCTCGTGGTTCAGCCCCGTGATTTCGACCTCCACGAGTTGGCCGAGGCTGGTGGACTCGCGCTTGCGGTTGGACGGATTCATGCGCCTATGCATGGCATCCCCTGCATTCCCTGCGTACTCCCGCCGCATTTCTATACTGTGGCGGGTTCGATTATGGTGAGGCTGCCGCGATCCCCATCGATCTCCGCCATCGCGCCCAGCGGAAGGGTGAGCCTGTGGTCCCCGTGGCCGAAACACAGGCCCGAAACCACGGGCACCCCCAGTCCGGCGAAATAGTCATCGAATATCTCGTCCAGGGTGAGTGTGGGCTTTCCGCGCTCGGCCTGGCAACCCACGAACTCGCCGAGAACGATGCCGGCCACCCTCCCCAGTTTACCGCTCGATTTCAACTGCCCGAGCATCCGGTCGATGCGGTACGGCCTCTCCCCGACCTCCTCGATGGCCAGAATCGCGCCACTTGTCTCGATATCGTAGGGTGTGCCCACCGAGGCCGCGATGAGGCTCAGGCAGCCCCCCACAAGCCGCCCGCGAGAGCGCCCCCCGAAGAGGCCCGCCGGAGGTTCCTCGCCCGGGGGATTGCTCAGCAGGCCGAGGGGTCCGCGCGAAGATACGGCCCTGAGCAGGCCGGCAGTATTGTACCCGGCACTATGCTCAACATCGTCCTGAGCACTATTCTCAACACTATGCTCAACACTGTACTGAGTACTGTGCTCGGCAGTATCCCCCGCGACAACCCGGTCGCCGCCACCCGTTGGCCCGCCGATGCCCGTCGACTCACGGATGCCAGGGCCTATGTCCGTATACCGGTCTATGCCAGCGCGGACGCCCGTCGACTGGTGGATCGAGCCGTAGAACGTCACCAATCTCGCCTTGCGATGGATTGCGATGTGAAGGGCGGTGATATCGCTGAATCCGACGAAAACCTTCCTTTCGGACCGGATCGTTTCGTAGTCGAGCAGATCCAGAATCCTCGCGGCCCCGTACCCTCCTCGAGAGCAGAAGACGGCGTCGATCCCCGGGTCGCGGAACATCGCGTTCAAGTCGGCGGCGCGGTCCGCGTCGCTTCCGGCCAGGTAGCCCCGGCGATCCAGGACGTGCGGTGCAAGGCGCGTGTGGAACCCCATGCTGCGGATCGCGGCGACATCCCTGTCCAGCGCCTCCCGCTCGACCGGACCCGACGGCGAGACGATGCCCACTGTTCCACCGCGAGACAAGGCCCTGGGCCGCACCCAACTCCTCATATGACCACCCCACCCAGTATCCTCGAGATCAGGCCTCCCCGACCACCTTGATCTCGGGGACGAGCAACACGCCATGACGGCTGAACACTGTCTCCTGAACGTGGCCTAT
>JAHDPS010000107.1 GCA_018434225.1 Bacillota bacterium | reverse complement strand
CGGCGATCATGTATATCAGCGTCTCGAGGATGGTGAGGGAACAGCGCCTTCAGATCGGCATAATGAAGGCCATCGGATACTCGGGTCAACAGATCCTCGCCCATTACACGGGCTTCGCCGTAGCCGGTGGCGCTCTCGGGGCTGCGATAGGAATCGGATTGGGCGGACTGGCCGTTCCAGCGTACATGGGGGTCTTCGCCCAGTATTTCAACATACCGCTGGGTAGTGGCAGGGTGGGTCTCCAGGAGATTTCGGCATCCCTGGCCGCGAGCGTGGCGGCATCGATCATTGCGGGATGGCTGGCCGCTCGGAGAGTGCTGGCGCTGAATCCGGCCCAATCGATGAGGCCCGCCGCTCCACCCGGCGCGGTGAAGGCCGAACTCGAGTGGCTGCCATTCATCTGGAACCGGCTCACGTTCTCGTGGAAGATGGCTATGAGGAACCTCGCGCGCCACAAGGGACGGGCGGCGCTGACGGTCATGGTTGCCATGTTCGCGGTGGCGCTCCTGGTCATGGCCATGTTCATGAGGGACGCCGTGGATTATCTCTTCCGGGAGACATTCGCGGGCAGACAACACTACCACCTCGCGGTGAATATGTCCAGGCCTTGCAATAGGAGGGATTTGTTCTTCTTGAAGGGCATACCCGGGGTGGATGGGATCGAGGCATTCTGCGACTATGCGGTCAGGATCCGCAATGGCACCAAGCAAGATGATATCAGCATCAAGGGGATGCCGCGCGATTCGCGGATGTGGACACTCGTCGATCTCGAGGATCGTCCCGTGAGCGTACCCGAAACGGGGATGCTGCTCGATGAGACGACTGCGCGCAAAGTCGGATTACAGCCCGGGGATATGGCATGGTTGAAGATGATTAATGGAACACGCAATGAACAGCCGGTACTAGTCCGCGGTCTCGTCCGGCAGCTCGTCGGCGGAGGCGCGTTCGCCTCCGCCGAACAGGTGAACCAGCTCGCGGGCGAGTCAAATACATTCAACGGTGCCTGGCTGACGACCGGCGACCCTGACCGGGTGAGAGATGTCTTGCGGGAGTCACCGGTCGTGATCTCGATATCCAGCCCGGCGGAACGCCTGGCCGAGTTCGAGAAGATGACCGGCATGGTGGTGTTCATGGTGGGTCTGATAACCCTGTTCGGAGTGGCGATGGGCTACTCCATCATCTACACAATCACGTCGATCAGCATCGAGGAGCGTAAGCGCGAGATCTCATTCATGAAGGCGCTGGGCCTGACCTCGTGGCAGGCCGCGTCCATCGTGTTCAACGAGAATACGGCCCTTTCCGCCGCGGGGATAGCCCTGGGGCTTCCGCTCGGTAACGTGATGTCGAGGGCCTTTATGGCAGCAAAGGCGGGAGACATGTGGACGTTTCCGCTGGTGATATACCCCAGAACGTACATGTTCGCCGCGTTCGGGGGATACGTGTTCGTAACGCTCGCCCAGTGGGCCGGGCGGAGGCGTATACGGCAGCTCGACCCTATAGCCGAGTTGAAGACTCAGCAGGATTGACGCAGATCCGGGCTGTTTGGAGGGATAATCGTGAGACTGTTTCGTAAAAAGCGCGCATGGTTCATTCTATTGATTGCGGTCA
>JAHDPS010000307.1 GCA_018434225.1 Bacillota bacterium | reverse complement strand
GTCGAGCCACATCGATCCCTCCAATCGCAGCCGTAGGTCCCCGCCCAAGTCATCGTGAAACACGGATCCTGACCGTGATAACCCCATCCGCCTCCTCCAGGGTCAGGAGTTCGTTCCCGGTCTTGCCGGCCCATGCGGCGACGTCCTTCTTGAACCCGATGTCAGTGGCCTCGACGACGAGGATATCCCCCGTCGCCGCTCCCCTGGCCTCACGCGCAACCTGCACAAGCGGCCCCGGGCACTGCAGGCCCTTGCAGTTGACATACCTCTCCGCCATGAGATTCACTCCCATTCAGACAGTATCGTACGGGTAGGTGCACATCCCCCCGTCGAGGATCTCGACCCGGTCGAATCCCCGGGCCTTCAGCGCGAGATACGCCCTGTAGGCCCTCTTGCCGACCCTGCATATCACCACGATCTCCTTGGACCAGTCCACCTCTCCTACCCGCTCTACGAGCTCCTCGACGGGGATGTTAACGGACCCATCGATATGGGAGACGATGAATTCGGGCTCGCTTCGCACGTCAAGGAGCAGCAGTTCCGGATCCCCAAGCCTGGCCTTCAGAGCGAAGGCCGTGATGCCCTCGAGGAGACCGTCCATCTTGTTGAGCAGCACGTTGGCCGCCGTGATAGTGGGCGCCATCGCGCTCGAATAAGGCGGGGCATAGGCAAGATCCAGAGTAGCCAGGTCGTCCACCGTCGCCCCGAGGGTTATGGCAGTCGCCAGGATATCCACGGGCTTGTCCACGACCCCCGAACCCACTACCTGCGCGCCGAGCACGCGCCTCGTGCTCCTGTCGGCGATCAGCCTCACGATGATGTCTCGGGCTCCGGGGTAGTAATGGGCCCTGTCCGGCGCGGGAACCGTGCAGGAAACCGCGTCGTGCCCGCGATCGAGTGATTCCCGCAGAGTCATGCCGGTCCGACCGCAGTTCAGCCCAAATACCTTGAAGATCGACGTGCCCAGAACCCCCTTCAGCGCCTGCGACGATCCCGCCGATCCCACGGGGCGGCCCGCGCGGGTCCCCGCTATTCTCCCCATCTTGTTTGCGGTCGAGCCCAGGGGAAACCAGGCCCCGTCGCCCGTCAACAGGTTGGTCGTCGCGGCGCAATCGCCGACGGCGTATATTTGCGGGTCGGTGGTACGCATGAATTCATCCACCAGGATCGCGCCGTTCCGCGAAACCCCCAGGCCGGCTTCCATGGCGAGCCCCGTATTCGGCCGAACCCCGACGGCCATCACGACCAGGTCGGCCTCGATGCTCCCTCCCGATGTACGCACCGATTGCGCCAGCCCACGCGAGCCCTCGATGGCCGCAACCCTTTCTCCGGCCAGCACCGTCACGCCGTTCTCCCGGACGCAGTTCCCTATCAATGCCGACATGTCGGGGTCGAACCCCGGAGGGAAATGCTCCATCATCTCGATGAGCGTAACCCCGATCCCCAGGGACGCCAGGTTCTCGGCCGTCTCCAGGCCGATGAACCCGCCCCCGACCACCGCCGCCGAGCGCGGGGCGCGCGCTCCTATGAACGACTTCAAGAGATCGGCGTCCGCCACACTCCTGAGCGTAAACACCCCGTCGAGGTGAATACCCGGGACGTCGGGCAATATCGCCTTGGCCCCCGTTGCCAGAACCAGCGCATCGTAGGGCACCTCGAATTCGCGGCCGTCGTCCAGGCCGACCGCAACAACCCGCTTCCGCTCCCGATCGATCGAAACCGCCCTCGTCCGAATCATTATCTGTATGTTATCGTTTGCCTTGAACGAATCCGGGTCCCGGACGACCAGCTCCCTGCGTTCCTTGATCACGTTCCCCACATAGTAGGGAAGGCCGCAACCGGCGTACGAGACATCGTTCTCCTCCGTCAGCACCGTGATTGCCGCGCCCGCGTCCAGTCGCCTTGCCCTCGCCGCCGCCTTGGTTCCGGCCGCCACCGCGCCAATAACTACGATCCGCTCACCCATCCCGCCGCTCCCCCCCGTTCTCTCTCGAGATGAGCCGGACTATGGCCGCCACCCTGTCATCGGCCACCGAATAGCACATGCTGACCCCTCTCCTGATGGCAGTCACGATGCCCCTCGCCCTCAATACGCCCAGGTGCTGTGAGACCGTGGACTGGGGCAGGCCGAGGCACTCCTGCATCGTCGAGACGTTGCACTCCTCATCCAGGAGGCCCCTGATAATGCACAACCTCACAGGGTGCGCGATGGCCTTCAGCAGGTCCGCGTCCCTCTGGTATCTCGAATAATCCCGCACCTCACCACGCCCTATCAGGTATTTTCCGATGTAATTATATCTTAATATATGGATATTGCAATGCAATTATCGTTAAACCAAGAAGGCCCCCGAAAGGGGGCCCCCCGCACACTGTTTCTCTGAGTATCTACTTCTGGTCGCCGGTCGTTTCGGGAGTGTGCTCCAGGGACTTGTATGCCTCCCAGAACACCTTGATGTTCGAAGCCGCGCGGATCTCGCTTATGACTTCGTCCGTCGGTCTCGCCTTTTCCGCCTCGAGTTTCTCGACGATCTTCTCGCGCGATTCCTCGAGCGTGGCCGGTTTGGCCTCTTCGCGGGCATCGACTTTGATTATATGGAACCCGTAGGTCGTCTCCACGATTTCGCTGATCTCTCCCACCTTGAGGGCGAAAGCGGCCCTCTCGAACGCCTCGTCCATCTCGCCCGGGCCGAAGAAACCCAGGTCCCCTCCGTTAACCTTGGAGGCGGCGTCAGTCGAGAGCGCGGCCGCGAGCGCGGCGAAATCCTCGCCCGCGCGGATCCTCTTCAGGGCCGAGGATGCTTCGTCCCTGGTCTTGACCAGGATGTGCCTGGCCTTCACTCGCGCGGGTGTCCCCAGCGAGTCCTTGTTCTCATCGAAGTACTTCTTGATGTCTTCCTCGCTGATTGTGACTCCCTTGAGCGTAAGCTTCCTTACGAGCTCGTTCAACCTGATGTTCTCATTGAGGTCGTTCATGCTCATTCCCGAATCTTTGAGCGCCTTGTTGAACTCATCCGTCGTGGAGAACTGCGACTTGATCTTGTCCGCCTCTTTCTGTATCTCAGCGTCGGACACGGAAATGTTCTGCTTCTTCGCTTCCTGCCTGATGAGGCGCTCGAGGATGAGCCGTTCGAGCGTCTGCTTACCCGATTCGGATTGCAGCGCCTTATAGAACTCAGCCGGTCTGATCCGTTCCCCGTTCACCGACGCTACTCCCGACCGCACGTAAAACGCGAGCCCCAGCCCGGCGACTAGCGCCACCGCTATGCCCGCGATGATCCATTTCCTCACTGGCCCGCCTCCCTCGAAAACAATACTGGCGCCACACGCGCCGCATGATATAGCAAACTGACTCGCCGCCGAGCGAGCAATCGCGCGTTCGGCGATCACATACCCTTGTGATTATACACTAAACTCACCAGAGCATGTCCATCTAATTTCGTCCGAAAGGAGCGGAAAGGGGCCCGGGAATCCGGACCCCAGTCCAGAAACCACCGCCTAGGCGACCCGTTCCCCGGCGTGGGAGGGCGCAAGGTAAACCACCCTCGTGCGCGCGAACCTGTCTCCAAGTCGCATCGCGTCCGGATCCGTGAGCATGAACACCACTTCGAGGACAAGAACGGCCACGGATAACGGCGCAGCCGCGGTCCTTGCCAACGCCGGAGCGATCATCATTAAGTCCGGCAGAGCGAAAATGGCGTTCCGTTTTATCGAATCCACATAAGCGGCACCCTGCCCCGTATCGGCACGCACTACCCTCAAATTGACCAGCCTCTTGCCCGGGCTTCGCCCATCCATCAGACCATCCCTGACGAGAAAGTAGACGGTGGCGAGAAGAATCCCAACAACAGGCACGAGAGCCAAAAAGACCGATATGATCCCGTCCGCGACGAACGCTGAGGCCCGCCTGATGAGCCCGGCCCTGGTCGTATTCATCGGCAGAACCCTCCCTTCGGAAGATTTATATTCTCCCGGGTCCCGCCTTTTGACCCAACTTACTTTCCTTCCCGGCGAGCAGTCGCTTAATATTGGACCGGTGACGAACGATCACCAGCGCGGCCGCGAAAGCGATGAACGCGATCACGGGAGTCGGCTGCCTGAACCAGATCGACACGAAGGGCGCGGTAACGGCGGCCGTCACCGACGCGAGCGAAACATACCTGGTCGTGGCTACGATGACAGCCACCAGCAGGAGCTCCACCAGGCACACATTCGGGGCCAGCGCCAGCAGCCCGCCCCCCGCTGTGGCCACGCTCTTGCCCCCTTTGAACCCGAGCCACACGGGGAATGAATGGCCCACGATCGCCATCGTCGCGCCCGTTGCTCCGCCCCAGGCGCCAGCCAGCCTCAATCCGATCAGGGCGGCGACCATTCCCTTCGCCAGATCGCAGCCAAGTACCGCGAGCGCTGCGCGGGGGCCCAGTACCCGAAGTACGTTGGTCGCCCCCATATTGCCGCTCCCGTACTGCCTGACGTCGATGTTCCCCACCCTTCTGCCTATCATGACGCCAAATGGGATTGAACCAATGAGATACCCCGAAAACCCCGATAACGCGACTACCGCGCCAACCAATTCCCCACCCCCCGCTCTCCGGGACTCCGTCGGTTTGTCAGCGCGATACCCCGCAAAAGCGCAGGGCCGCGCCGGCTATGACCTCGGCAAGATCGCACACGCTGTCGATGTCAACGAATTCCTCGTCCCCGTGCTGTCCACGCCCGCTCGGCCCAATGATCACGGACGGTATGCCACCCGGGCCGAATATGCCTGAATCCAGCCACGCCGCGAGCCCGATCACCCGCGGAGGGCTGCCGACCACAGACGCAAAGGCGTCGGACACCGCCTCGGCTATGGGGCTATCGCCGCTCACCTCATAGGCGGGCCTGAACAAACTAACCTCGCAGTCGGCCTTGAAAAGCGGATCGCATTTTGAAAGACTATCGAGTATTGCCCTGATTTCGCCCAGAACCATGTCCGCGGATTCGCCCGGGATGGTCCTCCGCTCGATCATGAGCGTGCACCTGTCCGGATAGGTGCTCAGTTCGGTGCCCCCGGTTATTGTGGACGCATGAAGTGAAGGCGACCCCAGTAAGCCGTGGCGTCTCGATCCAAGGTCCACTCGGGAGTATTCCTCCAGTTTCGCGATGAACCCACCCATCTTCGTTATGGCGTCAACACCGTCGGATGGAAGGCTCCCGTGCGCGGCCCTTCCGTGGGTCTCGACCTTCAGCCAGGCGAACCCCTTGTGCGCTAGACACAACCCCATATCTGTGGCCTCCGCCACGATCGCGCCTCCAGCCCGGATGCGATCCGCGGCGTGCCGGGCACCTATGCTGGCGTATTCCTCATCGCTCGTCGCCGCGAACACCACGTCCCCCTGCAACCGAACGCCCGATCTGCAGATGACGTCCAGCGCACCGAGTATCGCCGCCAGCCCGCCCTTCATGTCGAGCGCGCCCCTCCCGTAAAGCCGCCCGCCGACTAATCTCGGGACCAGCGGCTCATTCATGCCCCCGAGGCCCACTGTGTCGAGGTGCCCGTTCAAAAGCAGGTTTTTCCTCGGCGACGGCCTCGAGCCCTTCAATACCGCTATCACGTTCGGCCTATCAGGCGAAGGACCGTCTATACTTACGTCCAGTCCCATCCCGGCGCCGGCGTCCGCGGTGAACCCGGCCATGGCCGCCTCGCCCGCTCCGCCCTCCACCAGGCTCGGGTTGACCGAGTTAATCCCGATCATACCCTTCAGCCAATCCAGGATCCTACCCCGATCCGCCCTCACTAACGCGCAATCGATCATACTCCGCTTACCCCCGTCTCACTGCCCGCTGAATGAAAAAGCGAGGGGCCTCGCGGCCCCGATAAGCGACATCTCGAACAACCGTACCTGTCAGGAGTCAGACCTGGATCCGTTCTTGGCTTCATCGAGGATATCCCCGAATACCTCTCCCAGTGTCACCTTATCCGGCGATGGCTGCCCCGACAGATAATCATCCACGTGTTTCTTCTCGCTATCGTCCTCCACCGCCTTGAGACTCAAGCTGATCCTTCTCTCCTCGGGGCGGCTCTTGAGGATCTTCACTCTCACGCCGGCACCGGGAGACACCACCTCGTCCGGCTTCGACACGCGCTCGTGGGATAGCTCTGATATGTGAATCAATCCCTCGATCCCCGGCTCGAGCTGGACGAAAGCCCCGAAGGGCGCCAATCTCGTCACCTTGCCCTCCACTATGGCATCCACGGGGTACTTGGTCGCAACCGTGCTCCAGGGATCGGGAAGAACCTGCTTTAGGCCCAGAGAAATCTTGCCTTTATCCCTGTCGATACGAAGTATCATGACTTCTATCTCGTCGCCTTCCTTGACGACCTCGGAAGGATGATTGACTCTCCCCCAGGACAGCTCCGACACGTGCAACAGCCCGTCCACTCCGCCTATATCCACGAACGCGCCGAAGTCGGTTATTCCTTTTACGATTCCGTGCTTGATATCTCCCTCGGCGATATTGCTCCATGTAGCGGCCCTGAGCCGTTCCCGTTCCTCCTCGAGAACTACCCTCTGCGACAGTACGACTCTGTTCTTGCCATGATCGAGTTCCAGTATCTTCATCCGAAGGGGCTGTCCCACGTACTTGGCCAGGTTGCTCACATAACCTCGTTCTATCTGCGACGCCGGGACGAAACCCCTGGCGCCGACGTCAACAACGAGACCTCCCTTGACCTCCTGCACCACGGGCGCTTCTATGACCCGCCCCTCCGCCATGGCTTCTTCCAGATTCCCCCAGGCGAGATCCTCGTCGGCCCGGCGCTTAGAGAGTTTAAGCACACCTTCCTGGTTGTCAACGCTGAGAACGTACACCATGATTTCGTCGCCGGGCTTTACCACCTCGGCTGGGGGCACCTGCTTCCGCGATAACTCGTTGAGCGGAATGATCCCCTCCGACTTGTACCCCACGTCGACCATGACCCCGTTCTCATCAACGGAAACTACCTTGCCGGGAATTATCTCGCCCTCTTTGAGGCTCTTCACGGCCTCATCGTAGATACGGCCGTCTCCGGCCTCGTCGGGAGCCGCAGGCATTTCTGGAGTCGCAGCCTCCACCTCAGGTGCCTCAGGTGCCTCCGGTGCCGTCTCAATCACAGTCTCCGGCTGTGCTGTTCCGGAAACCGGCTCGCCGCCCCCCTCGACTGAACCTGGTTTCTCATCCACGCACTCTTCCGGGGCAATTGCCTTCTCCATGTCCTCCACCTTGCCTACGACCTCCTTTATGATCCAGTCGGGTGTCGACGTTCCGGCTGCAATTCCGACCGAATCCTTACCCCTGAACCACTCCGGTTCCATCTCCACAGCCGTCTCGATCAGATGGGTTTCGCACCCTTCCTCCAACGCTATCTCAGCAAGCCTGCGGGTGTTGGCGCTGTCCCTGCCCCCGATGATGAGCATGACGTCGCAATCCCCCGCGAGACTGCGGGTAGCCTCCTGCCTCTTCGACGTAGCCTCGCAGATCGTCCTGACAACCTTGACCTCTTCACAGGTCTTTTCGAGCGCGCCTACTACGGAATCCAGCAGATCCTGCCTCACCGTAGTCTGCGCCACTATGCCGGCCCTCGCCACGCCGCCCAGGGCCTGGGCGGCCTCTACGCCGTCAACGACGGAACATCCGTTTCCCGCGAAGGAGTTGGTGGCCTGGACCTCGGGGTGGTCCGGATCCCCAACTATTATCACCCGGTAGCCGTCTTCGCGGAGCCTCCTGGCGGCCTCTTGCGAAGCCTTCACGTGGGGACACGTCGCGTCAACCACTCTGAACCCGCGCGCAATCGCCTCTTCCGTGATTTCCCTTGGCATCCCGTGAGCCCGCAGCACCAGGACGGCGCATCCCCCGCTATCAACCTCGGGCAATTCCTCCACGGGTATTACGCCCTTCTCCCGCAGCCTGGCGATCTCCTGCGGATTGTGTATCAGCGGGCCCAAACAACACACCGGGCCACCCGAAACCCGCGCGGCCTCCTCCGCCATTTCGACGGCGCGCCGCACCCCATAGCAGAACCCTATGTCATCCGATACGCTGATCCGCAATTGCCGACCCCCGATCGAGCAATCCTGCGATAGCTTCCATCACCCTGGCGCTCGCGATCCCCATCTCGTCGGACGACACCCTCTCGCCGGCGCCCTCCAGGACGATGGGCTTTCCGACGCTTACCCGTACCGGTCTACCCAGCCTGTACGGGCCGGCGATACCAACCGGAAGTACCGCGGCCCCGTTTCGGATCGCCAGATAAGCCGCCCCGTTGTGCCCTTTCCCCATCTCACCGGTACGGCTGCGCGTGCCCTCCGGAAACATCCCGAGGACCCCGCCGTTCTTGAGCACAGCGGAGGCGATTCGAACGGCGTTTCTATCGGATTTCCCTCTTTTCACCGGGAAAGCCCCAACCCTGAGCAGCACCCCGCCGAATACCGGGTACCGGAACAATTCCTCCTTGGCCATGAACGACACCCTCAGCGGGATAACCATGGCGAGCACCACCGGGTCGATCCAGCCGATATGGTTCGAACAAACGATCACGGGCCCGCTGGAAGGAACGTTCTCTCTCCCGTTCACCTCGATCCCGAACAGGACCGAGACAACGACGCCCATGAGCCTCCTTATGATCCAATAGAGCAATCTGACCAGTCCTCGCATAGCCGAAGGACAGCCCTGGTCACCTCATCGGGGGTCATACCAGTACTGTCCAGGATCACCGAATCCTCCGCCGGGCGGAGAGGGTCCGTTTCCCTCCCGGAGTCGATCGTGTCCCTGGCCGCCATCTCGGCCTCTACTTCTTGGACAGACGGCGAGTATCCTCTCTCAAGAAGCTCTCTCCGCCTTCTACGAGCCCTTTCGTCGAAGTCGGCCGTGAGGAAAATCTTCAATTCCGCGTACGGCATCACCCTGGTGCAGATATCGCGCCCCTCCATGATGACACTCTCGCCGGACATGGACTGCTGGGCCTCCACCATCAATCCCCTAACCCTGGGGTGCTTGGCCACGACGGAAACCCACTTATTCACGCTCGGGGATCGGATCCCCGCGGTCACGTCGCGCCCGTCCACGAAAACCGCCTGCTCGTCCCGGTCGCCCTTCGGCGGTTCCAGGTCGATCTCGATCTTTTCGGCAATGGAGTATACCTCGTCTTCGTTCGAAGGATCGATCCCGGCCTCCAGGGCTACTAACGTAAGGGCGCGATACATCGCGCCCGTGTCCACATACCGTACTCCCAATCTATTAGAAAGGCGCCTCGCCAGAGTGGTCTTTCCAGCACCCGCGGGGCCGTCAATCCCGATCCTGATCAATCCCTTTTCGCTCGGAGGTGTGTTCGACATGATGTTGGTCTTTCCCTTTTCCAACCCATTACGAGTCCCTGGCGCAATAACCTGCGTTTTCCTTATTCAGATATACCATAGGACCATTGTTTTTTCAAGGACGCGCAATCGCCGGAAGAAATCGGCACCCCCTCGCTGTGACAAGAAACTCGGCGCCTCGCGCGGGGAACACCACCTCCGCCGACGAGCCGGTTACTACCACGCGGGAGGGCGCGCCCCTCCCTTCCAGACGCAAGGCTACTTCCGTCTCCGGGGTCACCGGGATGGTGATGGGAACGATCCCCACCATTTTACCATCCAATTCGACAGCGACCGGGGAGGGTTCCCCGCCGGCCGTTTCCAGCCTAATGGAGGCGCTCCTACGACCCGCGACGTCGACCGAGATGACCTCGAGCGCGCCCGGGTCGATCCTGACCCCCTCGGCACGGTGCGCGAAGTTAAGGAGCGGTCTCATGGATGGATCCGACAGAAGGATCTGCGCGGCGACTGTCAACGCCAGGCTGGTCGCCGCGAACCCGATGAGAAAGGATTCTACCCGATTCGCCAGTTTTCGGAGCCCCTTATCCCTATCCACCGCCGTACCCCCCGGGGATGTCCGTACTCTATCCTATGCGCCTCCGCCCCATCATATTTGGGGCTGGAAGACAAATAGCGGGCGGGTGGAACTCACTGGTTCCCACCCGCCCGATGTCCGTCGTTTCGCAATAGGGCGATTCCGAGAGCCTCGGCCCCCGATCAGAGCACTCTCTTCAAACGGGAGGTCGCGGTTATCCCCGGTATTCTACCTCGCTTCGCTATCGGCTTCCCGTTGATCTCCTTGAGGTCCAACGTCATGTCGATGGGTCTGGCGGCGGATATGTAGCTGCCCACGCCGAACGCATCCGCCCCGGCCGCGGACAGAACCGTCATCCTTTCGGGGGTCACGCCGCCCGATACGAATATGCTGACGTGTTTGAACCCAGCCTGATCGAGCCTGGCCCTCACCTCGCGCACGAGATCTGGAGTGACGCCACCTCGTTCGCCGGGAGTGTCCAATCTTACCCCGTCCAATCTCGGCCCGAGTTCCCGGGCCACGCGAAGCGCCTCCTCGGCTTCGTCCTTGAACGTATCAACCAGGACGATCCGCTTAGTCCCCGCGGGCATTATCCTGTCGTATTCCAGCGCAACCTTGACAGTATCGCCAACTATCAGGACGACCGCGTGCGGCATCGTCCCGAGCGGCTCCCGGCCGGCCAGCCGTGCTCCCAGGATGTCGCTCGCCCCAGCCGCCCCGCCCACGATCGCCGCCCTCTCCATCACCGGTGCCACGGCGGGATGCAGGTGCCTAGCCCCGAACGCGAGGAACGTCTTCCCCCCGGACGCGAGCAGGCATTCCCTGGCAGCCATCGCCCACGCGCTGGACGAAGCAAGAATGCCCAGGAGCGCCGTCTCGTATATCCCGAATTCACTGTACGCGCCCTTTAGACGCATGATCACTTCCCTCTCAGAGAACTCCTCCCCCTCGGGCAAAGCCCATACCTCCACCGGCTTCCTCCTGAGGAGGGTGAGGCATTCATGCAATCCGGCGAGGACTCCCTTTCTTGAGGCGAATATCTCGGCCACGACGGGAGTGTTCTCGAGCCCAAGTGATTTTAGTATCTCGTAGGTTTTGACGAAGTAAATGTCGGTGGTGGCGCCCATCTGGATTTCTTCATGTGTGGCGGAGTGGAGCCGGTCGGACGCGTCGACTTTGAATCGGGCGACGTCTTCGAGCGTCCTCAGGTATTCTGTCGCCAACTGCATTCCCTCCTCGAAGCGGTGGCGAGATTCTCCGCCTTCCGGGCCGGCCCCCGCTTCCCCCCAGAATCTCGATCTCTTCTTCCGTCAGGTACCGAAAACGCCCGCGCTGCAGCCCTTCCAGCGTCAGGAACCCGTACCCGGTCCTCTTGAGTCTCAAAACCCGATACCCAAGCGCTTCGAACATCCTGCGTATCTGCCTATTCCAGCCCTGGTGAACGATGACTTCCACCACGGCGCGATCTCCGCGAACCTCCAAAACCCTGACGGCCGCACCGGAAGTCACGCCCTCGTCGAGCCTAATGCCCCGCCTCAAGGAGTCCAGGGCCTCCTCATCCAGGACCCTGGACACCGTCACCTGGTAGGTCTTGTCCACCTCGTGGCTGGGGTGAGTGAGCCGGTAAGTCAGTGCTCCATCGTTCGTGAGGAGCAGAAGCCCCTCCGTATCATAGTCCAGACGGCCGACGGGATGGAGCCCGGGGATATCGCGCGCCACCAGGTCCATGACCGTCTTCCGGCCGCGGGTGTCCGATCTGGTGGTGATGTATCCGCGCGGCTTGTTCAGCATGATACATACAGTCCGCGCCGGACGGACGTCCACGGGCTTGCCGTCGACTGTAACGCCGTCGACGGCCGGATCAATCCTCGACCCCAGGGTCGCCTCTCGACCGTTTATCCTGACGCGGCCATCGCGTATCAGTATCTCGCACGATCGCCTGGAGCCCAACCCGGCAGCCGCCAGGACTTTCTGCAATCTCTCCAAAGATCCGGATCCCAAGGCGTTTTCACCCCCACTGGGTTTCGCCGGCAGCCTACCATTTCCTCCTGCGTACGACATCCTCCGTGTGATCCTTCCCTGGCCGAGGCCAGATCACACCGTGCCCGCCCCCAGAATAAGATGATCCAGCCAGTCGGAGGTGGCTCCGGTGAGACTCGGCATTGAACTGGTCTCTCTCTGCGAACTCTTCATCCCCGCCGGTAGCCACTTCGAAGCGCGTGCGGTCGTGAACGGCGTTGTTCAGGAGAACACCGCCGGCAGGGACGAATACCGCACGGCCGCTACGCTGAAGCCGGGGCAACGCATCCTTGCCACGGGGCGCCTGAACATATGGGACTCGGGGCTCGCCCCCGCCCACGTGCTTCGCGTCCGCCCCGCGTACCTGGTCCCCGTCGCAATCCGCCCCCGCGATAGGATCGGCTTCCTGCTGAGGACGTCCATACCGTACAGCCAGGGGGAGATCCAGAGCAGCATGGCCGTGAGGATAGTCGGCGAAAGCGGGCGGTCGCACGGCGAGCTCGCCCTGTCGAAGCCGGGTGTCACGGTGGATTGGGAAGGGCGCGGCCGCTTCAGGGTGGACATGGGCGGATGGCCGGTATTCGGCGCACGAAAGGGAGGTGAAACACGATGAAGATCGGAGTCGATTTGATCGCGGAAACCAGCCTTAGCGTAGACGACACTACATACTTCAGAATATCGCTCGAACTGAACGGCCTACCGGTGCCCCACTCGGAGGGCAGCGATCGCTGGAATCTGAACGGCATGCTCCTGCCGGGCAAACGCGTCGCCGCTACGGGCCGCGCGGCCGAGTACAATTACTCGGATACATACACGGGGATCGGGTTCGGGGGCATCGAAGCGCGGGGGGCCGTTCCGTGTCAATTGGATCTGGGTGAGGGCGACAGGCTGGTCGTGACGGTGGATAACAACGCCGTGCTCGACCCCGGGCTATTCTGCATGGATTTCTCCTTCGCGGTTTCCTTCGACGACCCGGTCCCCCGAAGGGCGCTTGATCTGTCCCTCCGGAGGCCCGACATCAGGGTGAACTGGCCCGCCAGGGGATTGTTCGAGGTCGACATAACAGACGCGTTGACTTGATGCCTTCTCGAGCAAGGGAGGAGGGTCGAGCCCCTCCTCCCCATCGAGCAACAGCAGGTCGATCGCAGGGCCCTTAACTGACCAGGGGTGCGAGGATCACCGCGAGTAAGCAGGCGGCCAGGACCCTGAGGACGGCGCCGAGAGTGGCGGCCTCCATCGCTTCACGTTCGTTGAGACTGGAGTTCGCGGCCCAAACCGCCGGGATTTGCCCGAATATGACCTGCAGCGGGAACCCCGAAGCGGCGAGGACGAACGATCCAATGACGAACCTGGGCGCCAGCGTCGCGGCTGTGTCCTTCAATGTGTTCATCGCCAGGGTGGGAGACGCCAGCACCGACAGGATGCCCGTCTTCGGATCGATCGATAGGGCGCTCAAGAGCGAGGTGAGTCCCGCCTCGATCGGCTGCCACACCTTGATGTACTCCAGCGCGCCGATGACCGAGAACACCATCGCGGCGGCGGGGATGATAAGAAGGAACACCAGCTCGGCGCCCTCCTTGGTGCCGCCGGATAGCGTCTGCAACGCCCCCGTGTTTGGCGTGAACGACGGCAGCGAATCCACTGAGACTTTCTTAGTGTTCCGGTATATCGTCTTGGACAGGATGAACGGGACGACGACCAGCGGCGCGAACACACCCAGGATCACCACGGGGAACGACCAGATGCCTGCCTTGGTCATGGCCAGCAGGCCCAGCATGAACGTGGAGAACGACTGCTGGGACTGAACCATTGTGGCAACGGCTATTTTCTGTTCGTCCTTTGTTGCGCCCGC
>JAHDPS010000044.1 GCA_018434225.1 Bacillota bacterium | reverse complement strand
TTCTGAAGGGGGACGTCGTGCCGCTTGACGTTCATCTGGGTATGTCGTACGACACCCTGATCATCACCGGGCCCAATACCGGGGGGAAGACGGTTACACTGAAGACGGTTGGCCTTCTCGTGCTGATGGCACATTCGGGGCTGCACATTCCGTCGGCGCCGGGGTCGGCCCTATCGTATTTTAAGGGCGTGTTCTGCGACGCCG
This sequence comes from Bacillota bacterium, assembly GCA_018434225.1. GTDB lineage: Bacteria > Bacillota > Sulfobacillia > JABLXB01 > JABLXB01 > SM1-B181. The sequence goes on along the minus strand of JAHDPS010000044.1, from coordinate 1,853 downwards.
GTGACGAGCAGTCCATCGAACAGAGTTTAAGCACGTTCTCCTCTCACATGACCAGCATAGTGAGTATCATCGGTTCAGCGGCTGAGGGAAGTCTCGTCCTGCTCGACGAGCTGGGGGCCGGAACGGATCCCGCGGAGGGTTCGGCGCTGGCGATGGCGATCCTCGAATACCTGCACGGCGAGGGTATGAAGACCATCGCGACGACGCACTACAGCGAGTTGAAGTCATTCGCTTTCACGAGGGACAGGATAGAGAACGCCTCCGTGGAGTTCGACGTCGAGACCCTTCGGCCGACGTACAAACTGGTGATTGGATTGCCCGGTCGCAGCAACGCGTTCGAGATAGCGACCAGGCTGGGATTGCCGGGTGAGATAATCTCATCCGCCAGGGGTTTTGTGGGTAGAGAGGGCCTTCGCGTCGAGGACATGATCGGCCAGATAGAAAAGGTGAGGCGGGCGGCGGAAGAGGACCGGCAGGCGGCGGGGGAAGCGAGGCGGGCCGCCGCCAGGCTCAAGGACGAGTATTCGCGGAAGGCACGCGAGCTCGATGAGCGTGAAAGCCAGATACGGGAGAAGATCAGGGCCGACGCTATCGCGGTCGTGAAGAAGGCGAAGGCCCAGGCGCGCCTCGCCATGGAGAAGTTGAGGGAGGCTGACGGGGCGGCCCCAAGGGAAAGGGATGCCTTCATACAGGCGGCTCGCGACGCGCTACGGGAGGCGGATGCCGTCGCCAGGGCCGGTGGAGATGAGGCGGGAGCGGATACCGCGGCATGCGAGGGCCCGGCCCCGGCTCATCTCGCGCCGGGAGAACCGGTCTACGTGAAAAGCGTGGGCCAGACCGGATACGTGCTCGAGCCCCCCAATCCTTCCGGCGATGTCGTGGTGCAGCTCGGGATAATGAAGATGCAGGTGAACCTGAACGACCTGGCGCGACCCGCGGTCACCGGGGCTCCCGAAAATGGAGCCGGACCCGCGGGGGGAGTGGCCGGCGGGCGCCCTGCGGGGACGGGAGGGATGGCCGGGGGCGTCGCCGTGGTGATGGGCGAGAAGGCCCGCACTGTTTCCACGGAGATCGACCTAAGGGGAATGACCGTCGACGAGGCGTTGGGGTCGGTGGACAAATACCTTGATGACGCAGTCCTGGGAGGCGTGCAACAGGTGAGGATCATCCACGGTAAGGGCACTGGTGCCCTCAGAAACGCCGTGCGGCAGCTCCTCAAGAAGCATCCGGATGTCTCGGAGGCGCGTCTAGGTGGGCCGGGCGAGGGGGGTGACGGGGTAAGCGTTGTCACGCTCAGGTGAGGCGTACGCTCGCGAATAACGCGGCGAGCTCCCCCATACCAATTACCGTTGTCCCGATTCCTCTAACGATCCTCACGCGGGGTGATGGGAATTGCGCTCGATCCGCCCCGAGCATCCGGCGCAAAAGTGGCAGGGCCTGTCCGACTGGGATGCCCGAAGGAGGCTCGCGAAGTTCGGCCCCAACGAGCTGCGGAAGGGACGCGGCCCTCACCCGCTTCGAATGATCATTCAGCAATTCGAGGACGTGCTTGTCCTCCTTCTCATCGCCGCCGCGGCCGTCTCCGCGGTGGCGGGCGAGCCGGTAGATGCCGCAGTGATAATGGCGATCGTAGTGGCGAACGCTTTGACCGGCGTCGTGCAGGAATACAGGGCCGAGAGGGCGCTCGCGGCCCTGCGCGAGATGGCGGCGCCCGTGGCGAGGGTGCACCGGCAGGGTCAGTGGAAGGATGTCCGCTCCCGAGACCTCGTCCCCGGCGATCTCGTTTTGATGGAAACGGGCGACAGGGTGCCGGCGGATATAGAGATCATCGAGGCATTCAATCTCAAGGTGGA
>JAHDPS010000184.1 GCA_018434225.1 Bacillota bacterium | reverse complement strand
GCAAACCCCCCTGCATGAGGTCTCATCTCTACATAATATGAGGGGCTCGCATTCAATGTGAGGGAGAGCCGGTTGCCACTTCGATTATGTCGTTCAATAGGCCGTAAGCGGTCTGTGTGACAGTGGGATGGCTCTCGATGAGGGTGATCTCGCCCATGAGATCCGTCTGGAGGCTCAGAATAGAGGATGTCCCGGCTATCCCCGCGAACGAATGGCCGGCCTCGATCTCCGCGATCCTCACTCGCCCGGCGCTCCGGGTTCCTTCGCAGACGAGCCTGAGCGACCTGCCGCTCGACCCGAGGTTCCTCAGGTAGGCGTCGTCCACGGTGGCGATGCCCTCGCGATCGATATCCACCGGCGTGACGCGGGCATCCATCAGGACGTTCATCAGGACCGCCGTCTTGGCCGCGGAATCCCAGCCGTCGATGTCGAGGGAGGGGTCCGCCTCGGCAATGCCCATTCGCTGCGCCTTCTCGAGGGCCGCGTCGAACGAAGCCCCCTCTTTCATCTCGTCCAGAATGAAGTTGGTGGTTGAGTTGAGGATGCCGCTGAAACCGATTACTGAACACCCGGCCAGGCAGTGGCTCACCATGTTGAATATGGGAGTGCCGTCCATCACTGTCGACTCGAACAGGAACCTGACGCCCATGTCGCGCGCTAGCGTCGCGAGTCTCCGGTAGTGCCAGGCCACGGGTCCCTTGTTGGCGGTAACGACGTGCTTGCCCAGGCGTAGCGCGGTTTCGATGTAGGACGTGGCAGGTTGAGCGGTCATGATGTTCAAGGGGGTGGTTTCCACAATCGCGTCCGACGGGCATTCGCGGATGAAGTCGTATGTGTCGGGTTCGGCGGCGCCGGCGTTCGAGCCCTCCCCTCGCCCCGTGGAACCCCAGCCGGGTAACGCACCTGTCTCTTGCAGTCCGGCCAGGATCCGTCGCATGTCCAGCCCCGAGGGATCGATTACCGCGCCCCTGGTACGTGTGCATATGCCGGTAACCAGCAGTCTGAATCCCATCCGGTCACCCAGATCCTGCCCACGGTCGACCAGTATTCGGGCTAACTCCCTGCCCGCGTTGCCAAAGCCCACCAACGCCATCCTGAAGGTCTTCAGGTCGAGATCACCGCCATTGAACCTCTATTCCCGCACGGTTCCAGTTCTACGTGAACCGGTCTTAACCTCCAACCGCATAGAGTTGAAGGAATGGGGCTGGTAAAGAAGAATCCGCTCGATCGGTGGGAGGTCTGTCCATTTGCGGAAGGCGTTTCTCTTCGCGGCGCTTGCGGTGACAGTCGTGGCGATGACGCCCAACTCGGTGATCGTCCCGGGATTGCCCGCTATCGCCGGGGGCCTCGGGGTTTCCCGCGCGGAGATCAACATGCTGGTCACCGTGTACACTATTAGCTCGGCCGTATTCGCTCCGCTTGTCGGCATGGCCGCCGACCGCCTGGGGCGAAAGAGGGTGATCGTTCCCTCGCTCGTGTTTTTCGCGGTCGGCGGAATGCTCCCCGCATTGCTGCCCCGCTTCGGCCCGGCCCTCGCCGGACGGGTAGTGCAGGGTTTCGGCGGGGCCGGAATGATGTCGAGCATTTACGGCCTCATAGGGGATGTATATCGCGACCAGGGCGACCGCAACAGGTTGCTGGGGGTGGTCAACGGCACGGTCGCCGTGTCCGAAATGGCGGTGCCCCTGCTGGGGGGCGCGCTCGCCGCTTTCACCTGGAGGACGCCGTTTCTGGCTTATGGCCTGGCCGCGCCGGCGGCGGTGCTGTGCGCCGTCAGCCTGCCTGATGTCGTGCCCTCCAGGCGCCCGTCCGCAAGTTATGCGAAAGGGCTGGCGGCATCGGTGTCCTCCCCAGGTATACTGGGGGTGTTCTTCGCCAAGTTTGGGTTCAGTTTCGCCTACTTCGTGCTGCTGACGGCCGCCCCATTCGTGGTGGTGTCGCGGCTCAAGGGATCGAGTCTGCTTACGGGCCTCTTGATGATCCCCCTCGGCGTTTTCTGGTCCGTCTTCGCCTTCAACATGCCTCGGCTCGCGGCCAGGTTCACGGCCCGCCGGCTCGCCATCGCGGGCGGAATAGCCCAGGCGCTTGCCGCCGTCGGCATGAGCCTCTCGTGGTCCGCGCCGGTGATCGCGGCCATGTTCGCCCTATGGGGCATTGGTGCGGGGCTTTCGAGTCCCGCGCTTCTCTCGATGATGATCGAATTGTCCGGGGAATCGTGTAGAGGGGCCATATCCTCGTTATACGGGTGCATTTCCCTGATCGGGGGGAGCCTGGGGCCCGTGGCATCCGCGGTGTTGGCTACGACGTCGGGGGATCTCGCACCGGCCTTCGCTTTTGCGGGAGGGGTACTGGTCGCCAGTTCGCTCGGATTCGCGTGGCTGAGCTCAAAGGGCCATCGTGCTCAGGATGGTTACGATGACGCCGGCGACGAGAACCCCGGCCGAGAGGGCCAGAACTGACGGCCAGAACGGCATCTTGAGGATCGAGGCGATGACCGCCCCCGTCCAGGCGCCGGTCCCCGGCAGCGGAATCGCCACGAAAATCGCCAGGCCGGTGAGACCGTAAGCGCGGATAGTGCGCGATTTCCGCAGGTTCCGGGCCCGGAACGACTCAACGGCCTTTCTGAACAGCGGGCGCGCCCTCAACCAGGAGGACACCGGTTCAAAAGCCCATAGCAGCGGAACGATGGGGAGGATATTCCCCACGACGCAGACGGCGAGCGCCTCAATAGGGGGCACGCCCTGGTGGATCGCGAGGGGGATGGCGACGCGAAGCTCCGCCACGGGCAAAGCCGCCAACCACATGTAATGCGCGCTTTCCAGAATATGCCTGGCAAGCGCGCCGATAAGATGCGTCATTCAATCCACCCTGAGCCCCGGAGTTTCGCGCATCCCACGCGAGGCTTCTTCCCTCAGTTCTCCGCCGCCTCGCGGAAACCTGCCGCCCCGCTGGCCCGCCTATCCCCCCAGATACGCCTCCCTCACGCGCGGATCCTCCAGGAGACTCGCAGCCGTTCCGGACAGCGCCGCGCAGCCCGTTTCTAGTACGTAGCAGTAGTCCGCCAGGCGGAGGGCCATGTGCGCGTTCTGCTC
>JAHDPS010000305.1 GCA_018434225.1 Bacillota bacterium | reverse complement strand
TGCTCTACGGTATCTACATCCTCGGGATCGGAGCCACCGTTTCGCGCGAGATTGCGAGCGCTCTAAATGTTGTCGTGCTTCCCCTGACTCCCACTACCGCTCTGATGATCATAGGGTTAATAGTATCGCTCTATATAGCCTACCAGGGCGTAGAGGTCCTGGGCAGATTATGCGCGATTCACGCCGTTGGGACGATTGCGGTGATGGTACTGCTTTCATTGATGTCGTCCAGGTCCTGGGACGCGCGACAGTTCTTTCCCTTGCTCGGGCCCGGCGCGGGGAGGCTTGGCGCGGCCTATATTGTCAGGCAATCCATCTACGGCGAGGTCCTCGGCCTCGGGATCGTGGGCGCGTACTTGCGGAATCCCCGGGAGGAAACGGGGAAGGCGGCGCGGTGGAGCCTTGGCGCAAGCGCCTTCGCTCTCACCCTCACCGCGCTCACGGCCGGCATGGTCTTCCCGTACCCCGCCCTGGTACGCGTGGCAGTGCCGTTCCTGCGCATATCGCGGTACATTTTCATAGGTCGTTTCCTGCAGCGCCTCGACGCGCTATTCGTGGTGGTGTGGCTCGGGGTCGGCGTGATGAAAACCGCTGTTGGACACTACCTTGGCGCGGTGACCCTGGCCACGACTTTTAACCTGAAGACATATAAGCCGTTGATCGCGCCGATTGCCGTGGTGAGCTTCGCAGCGGGCAGATTGATACCGGACTATAGCACGGCCATCATCCTCGATTTCGACATTTTGAGAACGTACGGCACCATTCTAGTCGCCGGATGGCCTATTTCGATATACATCCTCTCGCGATTCACGAGGCCCGAAAAAGAGGGAGGGGGGCAATGAACGGGTGGCGGAGAGTCATGGTAGCTATTGCGCTAGTCGTTGTCGTAGTGGGCTGCCCGGGATGCTGGGACAAGGTCGAATTGGAGGACGTGGCCTGGGTGCAGGCGATGGGATTTGACAAAGGACCTGATGGGTACACCGTCACGACGTTCCAGGTGGGCGTGCCCCGCAACCTCAGGGGGGGCGTAGGGGGAGGGGGCGCGGGGGTCCCCAGCGGGCCGTATCACGTGACTGTCTCGGTTCTCGCGAAGACCTCCTTTGAGGCCATCGACCTGGTGGCGCTCAACCTGGGGCGCAGATTGTCATTGGAGCATACGCAGTCGTTCGTCTTCGGCGAGGAACTCGCCCGCGCCGATATCCGGGGCCTTGCCAGTGGCATGGATCGTTTTCGCGAGGTGAGGGGATCGGCCTTTGTCTTCCTGGCGAGGGGGCGGGCGGAGGACGTCCTGCGGGCCATGACGTCGCCCCTCGACGTAAGCCCCAGTCGCTTCCTCCAGACCATAGTGCAGCAGCACCGGCACACGGGCTTGTTCGAGGCGACGCAGTTCGCCCCATTCATATGGGGAATCCAGTCGGACGCTCACACGGCTAGCGCGCCCATTATCGCGCTCGCCAAAGACATAAGGCCGGGCGTGCCCACGGGCATGGGACGTGAGTATCCCGCAAGTCCCGGCATCGGTGAACGGATTGGAGAAACCGCGCTACCCGATGTGGGGGGGGCGACCGCCGGTTCCAGCATGCTTGAGGCGGGGCGGATGCCCAGATTGGGGGGCGGCCCCGTCGAAGTCATGGGTACGGCGGTGTTCTCCGGAGGACAGATGGTAGGGGATTTGGACGGCGAGGAGACGAGAGCGATGATGATGCTCAAGGGCAGGTTCGAGCGGGCGGCGTTCTCGATCCCCGATCCTATGGCCCCGGAATACCCGCTGGCCCTGGAGATCAAGGGCCTCGGGACGCGCGTCCGGGCGCGACGCGACGGGGAAAGGGTCTGGATCGACGTTACGGTGCGCGTGGAGATCAACTACATCTTCACCCGCACGCAGGCGGACTACACGGACCCGCGCAACAGCCCGATCGTCGAAAAGGCTGTGGAGGAATACCTCAAAGCCCATTTGGACCGGGCGATAGCCCGGGCAAAAGGGATGAAGGTAGATCCGTTTGGGCTTGGGGAGTATGTTAGGAAGACATTCTGGACATGGCCGGAGTGGGAGGCCTTTGCATGGCCCACGAAATTCCCCGACGCATTGGTGAACGCCTCGGTGAAATGCAATCTGGCCAGGTACGGGATGAACTTGGAGCCCCTTTCGGTGCCGCCGGGCGAGAGACTGAGGAAACAGGGGGATGCCGAGTGATGCACAACGGCGCGCGCCCCATGCTCCACGAGGCCCTTACGGGCCTCGTTCATTGGCAGACGGCAAAGGGTGGGGGGGGGCGGTCAGCGCGCAGCCCTTCTGCCGCGAAATGCGTAACCGACAGCCGAGCGCGAACGCGGGGCATGGGCCGAAGCATGGGTTTCTCGACGCGCCGGTACCGCCGCGATGGCCGGTAACAGGGCGTAATCAAAGCCCGCGAATTCACGAGTCTCAATTCGCTGTCCCAGCGATTTTTCGATCTCGCGGACGATCTCGGAATCTTCCATCGAGACCAGCGTGAGGGCTTCACCTGTCTGTTCCGCTCGGCCGGTGCGGCCGATACGATGGATGTAGGTATCCGCACAATCCGGGATGTCGTAGTTGATCACGTGCGAGATGCTGGCAATGTCCAGCCCGCGAGCCGCGATATCAGTGGCCACGAGCAGGGGATATTTGCCGGAACGGAATCCCTCCAGGGCCTGTTGGCGCTGATTCTGCGATTTGTTTGAATGAATGGCCGAGGTCCTGTATCCGGCTTGCCTGATCTGTCTTGCGACCCTGTCGGCCCCATGCTTGGTCCTGGTGAATATGAGTACCGACTGGGTGTCCATCTCGCCAAGCAGTTTCAACAGTAGCGCGGTCTTCTGACCCCTCGGCACGAGGCACAGCGCATGCGATATCGTGCTTGCGGGCCTCGCGTCGCCCTTGTCGACGCGAACGGGTTCCCGCAATGCCTTGGCCGCGAGCCGGTTCAGTTCCGGCGCAAATGTCGCGGAGAACAGCATGGTCTGACGCTCCCGCGGCAACTCCGCGATGATGCGCTTGATAGAGGGCAAAAAGCCCATGTCGAGCATGCGATCAGCCTCGTCTAGCACGAGAAACTCGACCGCATCGAGTTTGGCGTTCCCGCGTTCGACATGGTCCAATAGGCGACCCGGACAGGCCACGATGATATCGACTCCCTGGCGCAAGGCGCGTTCCTGGGGCTGCATGGCGACGCCACCGTAAACAGCAACCGAACGTATGCCGGTAAACTTGGCGAGCTGCAGAATTGCCTTGTGAGTCTGCTCTGCCAGTTCACGCGTTGGACTCACAATCAGCGCCCGCGTGTGGGCGTTCTTGGCGGGGTGCGCCAGTAATGATTCTAGAATGGGAAGGACGAATGCCGCCGTCTTGCCGGTACCGGTCGGGGCTGTGCCTATCAGATCCCGCCCCGTGAGAGCCAAAGGTATGACACTCGCCTGGATCGGGGTTGGTGCGGTGTAGCCCGCAGACTTGACGGCTCGTTGAAGGCGCACGTCTAATGCGAAATCAGTGAATTCCATTTTTCCTCCTGAGTTTTTGATTGGCTCTCGATGATTGCGCCCGGGGGTTTATTTCGGAGAGGATAAAGCCAAGGCATTCAAGAAAACCATTTCGAACCATCGCGAACAGTTGATTTTGCAGCTCTCCGAGGGACATTGTCCGCCTGTCCCTCCGCAAATTCTCACATTATACTAATCGGCAGTCTTTGTCAATAGTCTATGGAAAACTACCCAGACAACGGAGTCCCGCGTACGAGCACAGGCGCCGCAGCGCCTACGGCTCCAGCGCAAAAGGGTGACAATATCATAGACCGACAACAGCGGCTGATTGTCCGAATCGGCACTCCTCATGGTTGCCGCGTGACTGTCACGGTCCGGTCGACGTCGTCCCAATCCACCGACGCGCCGAGGAATTCACCCACGTAGCGCAGGGGCACCATAGTGCGGTCCCGCTTGATGACGGGGGCTGTGTCCATAGCCTTTCGGACGCCGTTCACCTCGGCGGTCCCGCTGCCTATGGTCAGATTGACCGCGATATCGCCCTTGACGATGCTGACAAGGCGGCGATCGCCGTCCCACTGGACTTCGGCGCCGAGGCCTTCGGAGATCGCCCTAAGGGGGACCATAGTGCGATCGCTGCCGTCGATGTATGGCTCCACGTCAAAGAATATGGGGACGTTGTCCACGATTACGCCTATCCGCCCCGATTTTGCGGCATATCCGTAGATTAGGTAGCGCTGTCGCAGCATCCTGAATGCATCGAGCTCGGCTGCGTAGCGCCTCTCCATCTCCTGTGGAGAGAGTCTCTGCTCCAGCCACCGCCCCACCCGGTCAGTGCCCATTACCTTGTCGAACATGACGACGCTGGATGGAGTGGAGCCGCTCTTGGGCACGTTGAAGTCGTTCATCTGCCTGGCGTAGGCCAGCGCGTATAGACCCGCCCTGGCTGGGTTGAAAGTGCGGTAATCGGTGATCCGCAGCCTTACGCCGCCGTCCGCCCCGATTGTCTCCGGGACGAAGTCGACCCCCGGAAGATCGGCGGCATTGAGTAGATCGGCGAAGCGATTCGAATCGATACCCTTGCCGCCGATCCACTTAAACCTATCCGATTGGTGGATTCCGGTTCCCTCGCCCAATCCGGTGGCCATATAGCCGAACACCGAATCGACATCGGGTATGTTGGGCGACGTAGCCACCCACGGGAGCCCCGTGTCCTGGTAGATCATGTCGCGGGTGTAGCCCTCCATCGGAACGACAGTAAGGTCGACCCCGATATTCCGGTTGAAGAATCGAGCCAATTCACCAACCGTCATACCGTGCGCCATCGGCAGGTTGTCCACACCGACGAAGGTCTTGAAAGCATCCTCAAGCACGGGCGCCGCGGTAGTCTCGCCGCCAAGGGGGTTTGGGCGATCCAACACGATCACCGGCTTGCCATATTGCTTGGCCGCTTTCATCGCGTAATTCAGCGTGGAGATGTACGTATAGGTGCGCGCGCCGATGTCCTGCACGTCGTATAGCAGGACGTCGATGTCTCTCAGCATGTCCTCCGTAGGAGTGCGCGTCGCTCCGAACAGGCTGTACACCGGTATGTTCAGGGTGGGGTGTGAGTACGACTCCACCCAGGAGCCCGCGCTCGCCTTACCATCGATGCCGTGCTCAGGCCCGTAGAGGGCGACGAGCCGAACCGATGGGTCGGAGGCCAGGACGTCAATAGTGCTACGGCCCTTGCTGTCCACTCCGCTCTGATTGGTTATGAGCCCGACCCTCTTGCCCTCGATCAGGTGGTGGTAGCGACCGTACAGCACCTCATTGCCCAGCCTGAAGACGGGGGTCGACGCCGCGGCCGGTGGAGTGAGGGGAAGTAGCATCATTGCCGTCAAGACCAATATAGTGACTGTTGGTGCGAGCAATCTGCGCATCTCTTGTCTCCTCTTGTCGAATTCTCTGTTGGATAGACGTCGCCAAGGGCCGCCGGGTTCCGGCGCTTTCAGAGGGGGATCACGGTTTTCGCCAGAAGCCGGGGATGAACAGGGCCAGGACTGGGTACACTTCCAGCCTGCCCAGGAGCATGCAGAAGCTGAATATCCACTTGCCCATCGCGTGAACGTGGGCATAATCTGTGGACGGGCCCACGATACCGAGGCCGGGCCCCACGTTTCCGAGTGTGGCGGCCACGCCCGAAGCGGCGCTCACTATGTC
>JAHDPS010000128.1 GCA_018434225.1 Bacillota bacterium | reverse complement strand
TTCCGGAGCGGCCTACCAGGGCATGTTCAGAAACCCTCTGGTATCCCCCGATATTCTGGGAGTATCCGCCGGAGCCGGTTTTGGCGCCAGCCTGGCGATATTCCTCTCTTTCGGGGTGGTAGCCACCCAATTGAGCGCTTTCCTGTTTGGGTTGCTGGCCGTGGCCGTCACATTCTCCATAAGTTCCAGCATCAGGGGCAATAATCCGGCCCTGGGCCTGGTGTTAGTGGGAGTGCTCGTGGGGACTTTGTTCACATCCTTGACTTCGTTGATGAAATACCTCGCGGACCCATACGATAAGCTGCCGGCCATAACCTTCTGGCTCATGGGCAGTCTGGCGTCGGCTACGGGGCGGGATGTGCGCCTGGCGAGCATTCCCATCCTTGCCGGTTTGATTCCGTTATACCTGACGCGCTGGAGATTGAATGCGCTGTCCTTGGGCGACGAAGAGGCCCAAGCCCTCGGTGTGAGCACGACGAGATTGAGGCTTCTCGTAGTCGTGTGCTCCACACTGGTGACGGCCTCGGCGGTCTCCATAACGGGAATAATCGGATGGGTGGGCCTTGTTGTGCCACACCTTGCGCGAATGGTTGTTGGTCCCTGCTATAGAAGACTGCTTCCCGCATCGTTTCTGGTAGGCGGCACATTCCTTCTGGTGGTGGATGACATTGCCCGGACCCTGGCCCCTGTGGAGATCCCGTTGGGGATATTGACCTCAGTGATGGGGGCTCCGGTGTTCTTGTATCTACTGAAGCAGACCAGGCGAGGGTGGATATGAGAGTCGAGGTTAGGAACGCCTCTTGCGGATATGGGGATAGGACGGTAGTCGGCGGGGTCTCCCTGGAGGTCCAGACCGGGGAGGCCTTCTGCCTGCTCGGCCCAAACGGTTCGGGGAAGACGACGCTTTTCAAGGCGATTCTTGGGTTGCTCAATCTAACAGAAGGGGAAATCCTTCTGGATGGTGAGAACATCTGTGCCTGGTCGAGAAGTCAGATGGCCCGGGCCATAGGGTATATCCCTCAATCGCATAGCCCTTCATTTCCCTTCAGTGTCCTGGACGTCGTGCTTATGGGGAGAATGGCGCGTCTCGGCTTGTTTGGATCCCCTTCGAAAAGGGATCTGGACGTATCGCTCAGGGCCATCGACACCCTGAGCATATCCCATCTTGTGGACAGGACCTACACGGAGATAAGCGGGGGAGAGAGGCAACTGGTGTTGATGGCTCGAGCCCTTGCGCAAGAACCAAGGATTCTGATTATGGACGAGCCAACATCGAACCTGGACCTCGGCAATCAGGTCATGGTGCTGAGACACATAGGTAAGCTGGTGGAGGAAGGGCTTTCGGTGATACTTACCACCCATTTCCCCAACCATGCCTTTCTATGCGCCAGTAAGGTCGCCCTGATGCATAACGGCGGAGTGATAATGATCGGCAAGCCAGAGGAGGCCATAACTGCTTCCAGCCTCGAGCGGGTATTCGGCGTTCAGACGAAGATCGTGGATGTCGGCCTCGACGGGGATGGCGAGGCTCTTCAGGCCGGATTGAGTAAGGTAGTTCGCGTCTGCGTCCCCATGGTCCATTAGGATGGAGAAATCCGTTCGGGGCGGAGTCGGCTCGGGAGATGGTCCGGTGGATAGTCCCGTGGATGGTCCCGTACTACAACCTATTGGGCAAGTGCTGTCACCTCTCAAGGAAACCTCGGATGTCCCACCATGCGGCGTGCCGGCCGAAATACGGGTGTATCCTCGTTTCATGCCCGCGCTGTTGGGGTTGGAATCCTACTCGCACCTGTGGGTGCTCTGCTGGTTTCATAGGGCGGACAGGGGCTCGCTACATGCTGTTCCCAGGCGGGTCAATGCAAAAGCGAACCCCTGCGGGGTGTTTGCGCTCCGCTGCCCTAACAGGCCAAATCCGGTAGCCCTGACGTTGACGCGCCTTCGGGGCATAGATGGGGATGTGCTCAGCGTCGATCCATTGGATGCGGTTGACGGGACTCCAGTGATAGACATCAAGCCACGTACGCCGTCAGATAATGCGTTTTCGGCCGTGTCTCCGTTTCTGGAATACACTGACCCCTCGCTGAATTCAAAGAGCCTATACAATCAGGCGATCAACCACCACGGCGAGACGTGCGATGACGTGGCCCTTGGGGTGAGGATCGCCCTGGAAATAGGGTCATTGGTGGGCGACATACGGGATCCCGGGGTGAATCTGGTCTGTGAAACCAGGGGTTGCATAGTGGATGTGCTCCAGGCGCTTTCCGGCGTCTGATCGTTGTAGCCCATC
>JAHDPS010000134.1 GCA_018434225.1 Bacillota bacterium | reverse complement strand
GGCGACAGCGCCGCCATACCCGCCCTCTTCCACGAAGGTGCAGATAATGTATCTGGGCGCGTACGCCGGGGCGTAGCCTACGAACCAGGCGTGAAGGACACTCTTGCCGTCCACCTTCCTCCCCGTCTCGGCGGAACCCGTCTTGCCCGCCGACCCGGCGTCCTCGACGAACGCCGCCGAGGCACCTCCTATCCTTGTGGCATCCAATAGGGCTCTACGCAGCCAGGCGGCTGTGGAAGCCGACATCACCCTCACGGGCCTTGGACGGGGGAAAACCTCCACTGCCAGACCGCGAACGTCGGCCACCTCCTTGACGAGGGTGGCCGGCAGCATCCTTCCGCCGTTCACGACGGCCGTCATCGCCTGGGCCACCTGCAGGGGAGTGGCCGTAAGCCTCCACTGCCCTATCGACATGTTGGCCAGATCCCCCGCAGCCATACCCCGATGATCGGGCAGGTGTCCCGGGCTTTCCCCCGACGCAACGGCGCCCGTGGTGCGGCCGAGACCGAACAGATGGGCGTACCGGGAGAGTCTCTCAGCGCCCACCCTCTGACCCACCTCTATGAAAACGGAGTTGCACGATTCGGCCAGCGCTTCCCGGAAGGTGATGACCCCGTGCCCGCCCCTTTCCACGCTGGCGCAATCGAATCTCAGCGAACCCACGCGGGCATATCCGTGACACACGAACGCCTCACCAAGGCCTATGCAGCCCTCCTCGATGGCTGCCGCGGCGGTCACGATCTTGAACACAGATCCCGGCGGATAAGCGCACACCGCCCGGTTCAGGAGCGGCCCCCGCTCGTCCGCCAGGCACTCCGATACCCTCGACTGATCGAAATTGGGGCGGCTGGCCATGGCAAGGATCTCCCCGCTATGCGCGTCGAGGACGACTATGGCCGCTCCCCTCGGGGCCTGCGCCCCCTCCCACCTAAATTGACTGTCGAGGATCCGTTCGGTCGCGGCCTGGATGCGACCGTCGATGGTGAGTACGACATCCAAACGGCCGTCGCGTTCCGCGTCCCCCCGCATCCTGTACCCCAGGCCGGGCACGTGTTTCCCCATCGCGTCCACGTACAAACAGAACGCCCCTGGCGAAGAGCCGCGCAACCGCCTGTCGAAGGCCATCTCCATCCCGGCCAGCCCCTCACCCTCGGCATCTGTGTATCCGATGACGTGACGGGCGACGGACGCGGTGGAATACCTCTCACGCCTCTCCACCACGAACATTCCGTTGATGGACTTCAATAGGGACGCTTCTCTCTGGGATATCCCTCGCTTCAATTCGACAGGGTCTCCGCGGGATATCATTTCGAGGATGAGGTAGCGGTCGAGTCCAAGGATCTCGGACAGCCGGGAGGCGGTGCCGTCCACATCCAGAACAAGGCATGGAAAACAGGCGGCGGAGAGGGAGCGGAAATCGGTCAGGGGAACGAGATTCCTATCGTAGATCCGGCCCCTCGCTCTCTCAAGCGGGATCCCCGGCTCACGTTGAGCGACGGCCGCGAGAGACAGGCCCGGTGAACCCACCAACTGGAACAGGGCCAACCTGAAAACGATGAGGATGAACCCAAGAAAGGAGGCAATAGCCGGGAACCAAACCCTGTGTCTCAACAATCATCCCCGCCCGTCTGGATTCGGCGGGAATAGTCTCCCATCGAGTGGGGACGCCTATGCTTCTACCCGCGGTGGCCCAGCATTTTCTGGATCCCCTGCCGGATGATGTGCGTCGCTTCCCCCACGCCGAGGGCGGCGGTGACAACGAAGTAGATCGCGGCGCCGGAACCAACTGATACGAGGACGGGCACGAGCCGCCCTCCCAGGACCGCAGTGGCCAACCTCAGCGCCCAGGAGACCGTCACGACCATGAGCGCGCAGCCGGCCGAGACTCCAAGGAGGAATGATCCCGCCTCCCTCCACCTGACCTCCGCCCCCAGCCTGCGCCACAAGACCGTCCCGAGCGAGACGCACGTGAGCGCGGATGTGATGGATGTCGTCAGGGCGATCCCCTGGTGCCCCATCCACCTGGACAGGGGAGCCGCCGCGACCGCGTACAGGATTATTCTCGACACGCCCGCGACCGAGGGCGTCACTGTGTCTCGCAAGGCGTTGAACGCCCGCTCGAAGACCGGCTGCACGGATAGAAACAGCATCCCCGTGGAGTACCAGAGAACCGCGGACGCGGTGGTGGCGGTAGCTTCGGCGCCGAAAGCGCCCCTCTCGAACAGAGCGCTAACGATGGGACGCCTGAGGCAGACCAGGCCGACGGAGGCGGGGAGCGTCACATAGGCGAGCATCCTCACCCCCCTCTCGATGGTTGCCCTCAAGTAGCCATTGTCACCCCTCCCTGCGGCCTCCGCCATGCCGGGGAACATCGCCGTTGACACGGCCACGGAGAAAAGGCCCACGGGCAACAGGACGAGCTTATTGGCAAACGTGAGGGCCGAGACGCTGCCCTCCTCGAGCCCCGAGGCAAGATACTTCTCGATCAGTCCCGACGTCTGGCTCAGGACGCCGTACGCGACCACGGGAACAGCAAGGCGCAGGACCTGCAATGTACCGGGGTCCCGAAGCCCGAGTGTCGGCGAATACGATCTCGCGCCGCGCGGCAGGAACCGCGCCAGCATCAATGCTTGAATAACATATCCGGACAAAAGACCGTACGCGGCGCTCGCGATCCCGATCCTACGCCCAAATATCACCACTGCGAGTATGGTGGCGGCGTTCACGACGATCGGGCCGGCTGCCGCGGGAGCGAACCTCCTGTACGATTGCAGGACCGCCGATCCCACCGCGAAAGCGCCGATGAACACCGTCGAAGGCAGGGTGATGCGAAGAAGGCGCGCAGTGAGACCTGCCGTGGATTCGGAGAAACCGGGCGCCGCCAGGCGGGCTATATCGTCCGCCCACGCGATACTGGCAACCGTCAAGATGCCACAGATGATCGCCGTTATGTTAAGGATGGCCGATGAGACCCTCCAGGCGCGAGCCTCATGTCCTCCCACCCTCAGGCCGGAGAACACGGGGAGGAGCGCCGCCCCGATCGCGGCGGTCATCGTGGCGACCATCACCCCCGGGAGCCATACCGCGACAAGGTAGGCGTCACAGTCGGGGCCGACCCCGAACGACACCGCGAGGGTGCGATCTCGCAGGAACCCCGCTATCTTCGCCGTTGTCGAGAGTGCCACTATAATTATGGCCGCGCGTCCCACGGCGGTATCGCGGGACGCGGAACCAGCGTTCGTGTTTTGGCCCAATACGATCGCCCCCGGACCACCCATTCTTCGCCGGATATCCCCGTAAACCTCCCAGGACTCCTGGACACACGCGGCGCGCCGATAATATACTGGACGTGCAGGCCCGCCGGGGACCGCATAGCGGGGAGAAAAGCGGCGCGGCCGGGTGGAAAAGCGTGGTGAGCCGTTCGTCATGAAGCATAGGGTCTTACAGGCGTTGAAAGAGGGCCGGGGAAGGTTCGTCTCCGGGGAGCAATTGAGCGGTGAGATGGGCATATCGAGGACGGCCGTATGGAAGCATGTCGCGAGACTCAGGGAAGAGGGCTGGTCCATCGTGGGGCAGCCGAGGGCCGGCTACGCGCTAGTGGCGTCCCCCGACAGGCTGCTGCCGGAGGTGATCAGGGCCGGCCTCGACACTAAGACGATCGGATCACGAATCAAGTACGTCACCACTACGTCGTCCACAAACGATCTGGCTAGAGCGATGGCGAGGGACGGCGCCCCGGAGGGGACAATAGTCGTCGCCGAGGAACAAACGGGCGGGAAAGGCAGGGCCGGCCGGAAGTGGCAATCCCCGCCGGGAACGGGCCTCTTGTTCTCGCTGATACTTCGCCCCGATCTTCTCCCTCCGGAGACACCCATGCTGACCCTGGTCTCCGCCGTTGCGGTTGCAAGGGCGATATCCGCCTCCACAGGAGTGACGCCGCGGATTAAATGGCCCAACGATCTACTTATCGGAGACCGCAAGGTATGCGGGATACTAACTGAGATGGCCGGCGAAATGGATCGGGTCGACTTCGTCGTCGTCGGCATAGGTATTAACGTCAACCTCGGCCTCAGCGGCACGCCTCAGGGGCTGGAGGGCGTATCTTCCCTTGACATCGAGGCGGGCAGACGTCTCGACCGTCCCTCGATACTGCGCACCGTCCTGCAAGAGATCGAGTACTGGTACTCAACGTACATGCGCGATGGAGCGGAACCGGTGCTCTCCGAATGGCGCGCGCGATCCATGACCATCGGGAACCGCGTCACCGTATCGAGCCCACGCATGACCTTCGACGGTCAGGCGGTGGACGTGGATTGCGACGGCGCCTTGATAGTGGAGGTGGACGGGGGGGCGAGACGCAGGGTATTGTGCGGGGATATCTCGGTTCGCTCGGCCCGCCCATCGTAAACCATGTGATTTCATAATGGTTGACATTCCCGCCCCGGCGGCTTATGATTTGCCCATGAAGACGAATAGGAATCCCAAAACCGCACGTCCCCGCGCAACCACGCCCATAGCGGCCCGCGTCACGATCCCCGCAATGCTCGCCGCCTTGACGGCGATAGGAGCGGTCATAGCCATCCCGCTACCGGGCGGCGCCGTCCCGTTCACCCTGCAGGTGTTCTTCGTGCTCCTCGCGGGGGCGGTGGCCGGGCCGACGGACGGCGCCACGTCAATGCTGGTTTACCTGGCCCTTGGGACGGCCGGAATACCCGTATTCTCCATGATGACGGCGGGACCGGGGGTGCTCCTCGGACCTAGGGGCGGCTATCTCATGGCATTTCCAGTGGCGGCGCTCGTGACGGGGGTACTCGCCGGCCCACGAAGCGGAGCCGGGGTCTTACGCACCGTTCTGGCCATGCTCCTGGGTCTGGCGTCGATTTACGCGTTGGGAGCGATCTGGCTGTGTAGGGTGACAGGGAAGTCACCTGGGGCCGCGCTCGCCGTCGGAGTCGTCCCTTTCATCCCGCTGGATGTGGCGAAGGCCCTTGCGGCCGCTGTTATCGCCTCGAAGAGGAAAGGTTGGCGAGGCTCCGGATCATCTCGATAGGGTTTCAGGGCTTCGAGCGGCCGGTCGCCTGCAGGAGTATCACCTTGAGTGCGGTATTATGTGTATTCATATAGGCGACGACCCTTGAATGGAGGCATCGGTGTGCGCGAATCGTACCGCTCCGTACAGCGGATGACGAACGTTCTGGAAGCCCTGGCTAGCAATCCCGCCGGCCTGGATCTCAGCGGCACCGCCATGAAGACGAACCTGGATAAGAGTACGGCATACAGGTTTCTGAAGAGTCTCATGGGAGTGGGCATGGTTCGCCAGGGGGCGGACGGAAAGTATCAGCTCTCGTGGAAGGTATACGAGCTGGGGAGCAGCCTCCTTCTCTCCCAGGGAATCGACTTGAAGGCGATATACCCGGTGCTGGAGCGCCTCTCCAGCCTCACAGGCCAATCATCCAACATGGCGGTCATGGATAATAACGAGGTCATATACGTTGCGGCGGTCAACTCCCAGGATATCATCCAGACCGTGTTCAGGGTGGGTTGTCGTCTGCCCGCATTTTGCACCGCCGTCGGGAGAGCCATGCTTTCACAATGGAACCCCGACGCCACACGCCGGTATTTGTCCGACACCGACCTACGGAGGTACAGGGACGACACCGTGGTGGAAAAGGATCAGTTACTGCTTGAGCTCCAGGCCACGCGGGCCCGATGTTACGCCGTGCAGAGCCAGGAGATCGTCGGAGGGGTCCACTGCATGGCGGCGCCCGTGTTCAATATGTTCGACGAGCCGTTCGCGTCCGTGGGCGTTTCCGGACATTCCATCGACCTCATGACCACGCCGCCCACGATCAGGGAGGTCATCTCGTCCGCGCAACAACTATCCCGCTACTTCGGCGCCCCAAGGGACAGGCTGTCGTATTTCGACGACTGCCTGCTCAAGATATGCTGACGGGGAGAACTCGGGGCCGTCCAAAACCACGTGGACAGCCCCATTCATACAGTAACTCCGCACTATTCGAGCCGCGCGCGCTCGCGGCTACTGCTCGACCGTGACCTTCACTACTAGATTACCCGCCAGGTTGAGAACGACCTTGTCACCCTCTTTTAGATCGCCGAATGACAGGAGGCTCGCGCCCTTCTTGATGATCGCGTCGCCGGAGACCCTGTATGTCAATTGTTGGCTCGTAGAGGTTTTGACGGTGATCATCCTTCCCAGGGTCGAGCTCGGATTCAGGGCTTCGATGACCCCCGTCACCTCCGACGCCGGCCGATCGGTGACGGTAATGGAGGTTACCTTCGAATCGGTTATCTTGATCTCCACAGTGTCGCCCGGTACGATATCCTCGAGTTCGAGAGCGTCATCTTTGTACTCGATATCGGCGTCGGCCGCGACCGCGTAGTTCTCCACGGAGCCGCCGCTCACCCGCACCCATATCCTCGCGCTCGTGCCGGTTTCCACCTGGGTGACGACTCCCTTTCTAGCCAGCACGGAGCGCTTGAATATCTCGATCCTTGTAGCGAGCGAATCAACGACGGTGACCTTCACCTTATCCCCGACCATCACGTCGCCGAGCGCGGCGATAGCGCCGTCATACTTCACTACCACGTCAGGGGAGACAGTGACGCTCATCGTCCCGGTCCCGTCGAGCCGCAGGGTTATGCGCCTGGAGGAACCGGACGAGTAGATGTCTTTCACGAAGCCCTCGTACTCGCGCGCGACCGACTCCTCGATGTCGATCCTAATCACGTACCCGTCGCGCAGATCGAGGTGAACCTCGTCGCCTACGTGGATGTCCTCGAGCCGCGCGCTCGCCCCGTCTGATTTGACGACGACGTCGGAGGATATCGCCGCGGTGAATGTCGCGCCGTTCGACATCTTGATTGTGATCCTCTTCGGGCTCGTGGTCAGCCTTATGTCTGTCACCTTGCCGTCCTTTTCGGACTCGACGACGCTTTCCTCGACTATTATCTTCGTCACCTTGGAGTTAATGATCCTCAGCGAAACCTCGTCGCCGACGTCGACTTCGTCGAGATCTATCTCGTCTCCGTCCTTCGTTATCTCGCAATTGGGCGCTACGGCGTAGGACCACTCCGCGCCGCGGTTATCCTCAATTGTGATCCTGGGCGACGCTCCTAGGACCACCTCGGTGACCTCGCCCTCCTTCGTCACCACTCCGGGATCGGGCCAATTGGGAGTCTTTCCACCGGATTGGGCGTCCACCAGCACCGCTTTCCCCGCGGAATTGCGCAGCACAGTGACCCGGTAACCGGCCTCGAGATCATCGATGTCCGCCAGTTTTTTGTCGACCAGTATCAGGGCGTCCACCGACACGGAGATGGTGACTGTCCCCGTGTAAACGCTGCCCGTGAATGTGGCGCGCGACGACGTCCGCGCGTTCCACCACTTGTTATCGAATACCCTCAACGTGATCGACCGCCCCGATTCGTTCACGCCGGTGATTACCCCCCTCACCTCGTAGCCGAGGGGCGGGAGGGCCTCCTGTAACCTGTCGAGGACGGCGGCGACCTCGCAACGACGGATCGAAGCGTTGGGCCTGAACGAGTTGCCGTCGCCCATCATGATTCCGCGCTCCAGGGCGAGCGCGACGTATCCGACCTTGTCGTCAGGAATCTCGTTGGCGTCCCTGTAAGGAAGCACGGCGTCCATCATGTCCTCCGCCTCGTCTTGGAGTCCCATCGCCTTTATCAGGACTTCCGCGGCCCACAACCTGCTCGCGGGCTTTTCCGGATGGAACGGAGACCTGTCCGAGGGGATTAGCCCGTCGCCCGCCGCCGTCGCCAGGTAACCAACGGCCCACGGGTATTTCCGGTAGATGGACTCCGAATCGCCGAACGGCAGCACTGCGCCGTTCCGGGCCCTCGCCTCTTCCTCGAGCCCCTTCACCCGGACGGCCAAGACCACCAGTTCGACCCTTGATATCGGGATATTCGGCATGAACTTGCCGCCGGGGTATCCCTGCATCAAGCCGTTGAGCTTCATTTTCGCCATGTAGCCGGTCGCCCACGGCGCCTCGTCCTCGTCGTCGAAGATCTTCTTGAGGATGCCCAGTTTCAGGCCCTGCTCCCAGGGGCTCTTCTTGCTGTCCGCCGCGGCCGCTCCGCCCGCCAGGGCAACCAGCAGCGACACCGCGACCCCGATACATACTATCTTCCTGGCCCACCGCATTCCGAGAACCTCCTCCTCGTCTCCTGTCTTCTTCCAGATAGTTCGCATGGAATCCCGGCTTTCTGGGGGTTGGGCGTCGCCCGCGGGGACAGGTGGAGCGGCGCCGTCCGTCGAACGTAGGTTTCGCGGGCGACCGGGACGCGGCGCGGACTGAGGAGGGGACCCTATGGGCGCGGATACGCCGATCATGGCCAGGGGGATCATTCAGGATACAGTCACGAGCATGGCTGTCAATCATGGCGGCGCCACCGCATACCGTGAGCCGGTGTTCGGTTACGCGAAAGCCGACGACCATGCCTGGCGGGAACTCCGCGACAGCCACGTACCGGGCCACGTTCTCCCATCAGAAATGCTGGCGGGCGCGCGCTCGGTGGCCGTATTCTTCCTGCCGTTCGCGCGCAATGTGGTACTGGCTAACGCCCGCGCCGGGGTCTGCGCGGACGAATGGGCGATGGCTTACGTCGAAACCAACGCCCTGCTCGCCTCAATGTGCGCCGCGATCCAGTCCAGGTTGGAGGCGGCCGGAATCAGGGCTTCCTGGCAGCAGCCCACGCATAACTACGACCCCGCCCTTTTGCGCTCGACCTGGTCACACAAGAGCGTCGCGGTCATAGCCGGCATCGGTGCCATCGGCCTACACCAAATGCTCATCACGGCGAGCGGTTGCGCCGGCAGGGTCTCCAGCATAGTCCTGGACGCCGACGTATGTAGCGACCTGTCGCACGACCGGGGGTTCGAACGCCCGGCTGGCGCCGGACATGATCCCGCGGAGGCGACTCGGGCGCGATACTGCGGATTTTTTGCGGAAAAGCCGTGTACGACTTGCATCCGGAGGTGCCCCGTCTCCGCCATAAGCGAAAACGGGGTGGATAAGGAGGCCTGCCAACGCCATTTGAACGAGGTATCGGCCTACTTTGCGGGGAAGGGCACCGTGCCCGGCAAGGCGGACGTATGCGGCAAGTGCGCCACGGGCCCCTGCGCCCATGGGCCTTACCCCGCCTGATTCCCATCCACACGACCGGTTCTCGGCGCGGGTGTCCGCTCATGATCTCGTTAGTGGGCACGTCAGGGAAAGTCCACTCTCGGGGGTTGTGGGTCGATGGGTTCGAGGGCCCGGCCGCTGCTTTTCGTATGGCTAATGTGCGTGTTATCCGCGGCCGGCTGTGCATCGCGGGTCGAGCGCGAGGCCAATTTGGAACGACAGGGGAACGACACTATCCGGGTCTGGGCATATCGCTGGCCTGCCCCCGTCGGTGGACCCGAAGGGAACCTCGCCGGGATTGTCGCGGCGTTCAAATCGTCTCACCCGGGAACAAGGGTCGAAGTGACCACCCTGGGGCACCGATCGTCGGGCCCCGCGATATCGAGGGCGATAGGCATCGGCGAGCCGCCGGATCTGTTCATTCCTCCACCAGGGGAACTCGCGCTGTACAGCCGGAGCCTGCAAGTGGATCTCGGACCTCATCTCACCGCGCAGGATCTCGGCTCCTACCTGCCGGGATCCCTTGACGCTTGCCGGGACGACGCCCGCCTCATGGCCCTCCCCAGGTGGATAGAGGGCCGCGCGTGGATTTGTAATCCGGGGCCCCTCCTCAAGGCCGGGATCGAACCGGGTCGAACGAGCGGATGGACGTGGGGCCAATTCGAGAGCGATTGCCGCGCGCTGAAGGCGCTCGGATACACACCTGCCATAATCGATCCGTCGTCCCCTGAAACACTATCCGCGCTCGGGTACAAGCCGGCCCTCGCGGTCATGTCCTCTCCGCCCGCCGAGCTGGTCGGGTCACTGTATCGCCAGGGCCTGGCCGACCCAGCCATCCTCGGTAGCCCGGATCACGGCACCCTTGATTCGTTCCTGCGCGGAAGGGTGGGTTTCGCCATCGGCATGAATCACGCATTGTTGGGCGAAGTCCTGCGGATGAGGTTCACGAACGGTGGGAGCGCGCCCCTCCTAGTGCCCGTGCCGTCGTCCGGTGTGCCGGGATCCCCCCTGCGCGCCGGTGGAATAATCGTATTCCGGCAGGTACGATACCGCGGTGACGATCACACCAGGCTCGCAGTGGAATTCGCCAAGATGATCTCCGTCGCTCCGCCGGAACCGGGTCTATCGCCCCTCCTTGTTCCGGCTTACCGCCCCAATCTGGGAGATTGGACGGCTTTTCACCGGTGGAACGCTGTCGTCGCGCTGGCCTCGGTGAACAATGGGACCATCCAGCGGCTGCGAACCGACGCGGATATACATGACGCTCTCGACATTGGAGCGAAAGCGAGGAGGGAGCTCAAGAAGGGATTCAGCCGCCCCTGAACCCCGCGGTCGCAGACGCGCGCCACTCCACCGTCCGCTTTATCCCGTCCTCGAGCGAGCACGTCGCCCGCCAACCCAGATCGGCACCCGCCCGCCGCGGATCCAGCACGCTCCTATGGATATCGCCCGGGCGGCGTTCAGCATAGACAGGCGCGACCGCCGCGCCGCAAGCGCGACGGGCTATGTCGAACAGGTCACCGATCGAGGTTTCCGCGCCGGTGGATATATTCATGACCCCTGAACCCTTGCCGAGCGCGGCGATGACCGTCGCCCGCGCGACATCCTCGACGAACACGAAATCCCTCGTCTGGGACCCATCCCCATGGATCACCGGCGCCTTCCCTTCGAGGAACTGGGATACGAAGACGGCCACCACTCCACCCTCACCGTGAATACCTTGCCTCGGACCATATACGTTGGCGAATCGAAGGAGCGCGCAGTCAATCCCTTTCGCGCGGCTGGACGCCAGCGCGTACGACTCGGCCGCCGCCTTGGAAACACCGTAGAACGAGAGGGGCGCGACCGGGTGATCCTCGTCCACGGGCAAGCGTACGGGGGTCCCGTACACGGCCGCGGACGAGGCCATCACGAACCTCCCGCATCCCGCGGAGGAGGCTGATATCAGCACCTTGAGCGTCCCAAGCACGTTCGTCAGGCAGTCGAAGACGGGATCGTCCATGGACGCCGGCGCGGATGGTTGCGCCGCTAGATGCACGATGGAATCCGGCTCCAGTTCGCGGATGAGCCTGCCCGCGCGCTCCCCCTTGACGTCCTCCACATAAAGGGGGACGCTCGTGGGCAGGTTCCCCTCGTCGCCGGACGATAGGTCGTCGATGACGGCAACCTCCGCCCCACGCTCCAACAATCCCTCCACAACGTGCGAGCCGATGAAACCCGCCCCGCCGGTAACGACCACCAACAAACTGGCTCACTCCTTCGCCACAAGGAGACTTGGATGGTAAAATAGAAAATCAAGGTATGTATCACAAGGGAGTACGCATGGGATTTCGTTCCGAACGCAAGACTGTCCTTCTCATATTGCTTGGAGCGGCGCTATTGATTACCGCGGGCATCGCCGCGGCCGAGGTTCTGCTGTTGCTCCGGCCGGCCGCGCACGGCCCCGTGGCCCCCGTCATCGTCGAAATACCGCACGGGGCGACGGCGACGAGCGTGGCAGGGATCCTGCACTCCAGGGGCCTAATCAGGAACGGGCTCTTTTTCAGACTCCTCGCCGGATACAAGGGCCTCGACGGTAAACTGAGGGCTGGGGAATACGAAGTGAGCCCCGCTATGTCCATGATGGAGATCCTGCAGCGCCTGGTCAGCGGCCCTATTCTGACGCACCCATTCACTATCAGGGAAGGCCTCACTGTGGAGCAGACGGCGGCGGCGTTGGCCTCCCAGGGCATCGTCAGCGCGGATTCGTTCTTGAGGGCGGCGCGCGATCCATCCGTCGCGGAGTCGGTGGCCCCCGCCGGCGTGGACCTGAAGGAGCCTCTTGAGGGCTACCTGTTTCCCGAGACGTACAGGATACGTAAGGGCGCCACCGACGCGGAGATCGTAAGCATGATGGTAAGGAGGTTCCGCGAGGTGTTCTCGCCCGAGTTAGAGGCTCGCGCGGCGGAGCTCGGGATGACAATACACCAGGTGGTGACCATGGCGTCGGTC
Source organism: Bacillota bacterium (assembly GCA_018434225.1). GTDB lineage: Bacteria > Bacillota > Sulfobacillia > JABLXB01 > JABLXB01 > SM1-B181. The sequence continues at coordinate 5,506 of JAHDPS010000134.1, read as the reverse complement.
ATCGAAAAGGAAGCCGCGGTCGATTCCGAGCGAGCGATCATCTCGGGGGTATTCCACAACAGGTTGAGGATCGGAATGAGGCTCGACGCGGATCCGACGGTTAGATACGCGCTGGGCAAGTTCAGCGGGCCCGTGACGACCGCGGATACGAAGGTGTCATCGCCGTACAACACGTACAAGTTCGCCGGCCTTCCGCCCGGCCCTATAGCCGCACCCGGGGCCGCGTCGATCCGCGCGGCGCTCTACCCCGCCGACACAAAATACCTGTATTTCGTGGCCAAGAACGATGGGACTCATCATTTCAGCCTCAACCTGCGGGATCACATCAACGCGGTAAACAAATACAAACCCTACGGGAAGAAATGAGCGAATACCAAACGCCCCGCGAATTCGTCCGCGGGGCGTCACAAACTAACATCGAGCCCGCACGGTTGGGGCCGGTTAGGCATCCCCTTCGTCCTCGGCGATCTCCTCCCAAGCCTGCGCCACGCGTTCCCACTCGTCTTCATCCTCTATCTCGACAAGGACGTCTTCGCCGTCTTCGTCACTCTCGACGCGCAGGATAATCGCTTCTTCTTCGTCCTCTTCGCACGGCTCCTGATCCATGGGAAGCAGCACGGCGTATTCGCTGCCCTCCACTTCTATGACGTCTACGACGGTGAATTCGTGCTCCACATCGTCCTCATCCGTCAGGACCACGATCTCGTCCCTTTCTTCATCTGTCAATACGCTTCACCTCTGTTTTCCAGCGGATAGACATATTGTAGTTTGGAAACGGGTGGGTGTCAACGAACGCCCGCCACCGCGATTCCCCAGCCATGCCCGCCATCGTCCACCCGATAATTCTGCCCACGCTTCCGGATTTGATGCCACGGCTCTCCGGCGCTGGAATAAGCTAATGCGGCAGTTCCCGGTTCAGCCTGTCGAGATACCCCTGGAGAATGAGGGTGGCCGAGTTCATGTCGATAACCTTTTTCCTGCGACGTCGGCTCACATCGAGGCCGATGAGAACCCTCTCCGCCTCCATCGTTGTGAGCCTCTCGTCCCACGGGACCACTTCCAGGCCTGTATCCTCCCTCAACGCATCCATGACACCTAAGACCTTGCGGGCGCGGTCCCCGGTAGAGCCATCCATGTTGAGCGGCAGGCCGACGACGATCAGGCCCACCTCCTTGCGCACCGCAATCTCGCGCACCTGCTTCACGAGGGATGCCGGGCCAGCGGCCTCGACGACGCATAGGCCCTGCGCCGTTATTCCGAGCGGATCGCTCAGCGCGACGCCCGTCCGCCTATCGCCGACATCCAATGCCATGATCCTGCGCACTCCGGTCAAGCAGCCACGACACCTCCCGCTCCGGAAATACCTAGACCACCTTGATGAAGAAATCGCGGCACCTGGCGGCGCAATACCCGCAGAGCGTGCAGCGCGACGGGTCCACTACGGCCCGTCCGTTCTCCACCCGCAAAGCGCCGAACTGGCACGCCTTGACGCACTCGCCGCACCCCTTGCACCAGTCCTCGATCAACAGTCGTTTCTCCCGCCTCCGCGCGGCGCGCCTCAAATCGTCGGGTATCTCTTCGCCCTCCACAATGAGGACGTCCATCTGGAGTTCGGCGGGGTTCACGGCGCCCACGGCGATGGCATCGACGAATTCGAGGTCGCGCGCCCAACCCAGGCTGCCCTCGATATCCTTGAGAAGGTGGCCGCCGCCGAGCGCCTTCATCGCGTATACGCCCTTGCCCGCATCGTGAGCGCCCCTTATAGCTTCGAGCATGTCGTCAAGGGTGCCCCCCTGGATTCCTATGCCACGCCTGTTCATTATCGGGTGGAGCACGTCCACCCCGGGCATGTCCGCCACCGCCGCGGCCACCTCGACGAAATGGGTCGAAACGCCGACGGCCCGTACGATCCCGCGGGCCTTCGCCTCCTGGAGGTACTCCAGCGCGGGCCTATGTCCCTCCAGGGTCTTCCTGGATTCCTGCTCGTGCAACATGAAAATATCGATCGCGTCGCGGTCCATGCCCCGCCTGGCCGCCTCGACGCACTTCTTCATCTCGGCCCATTCGTAGGCGTAGGACTTACTGGCGACCATGCACTCACCGCCTACGCCGCGAAGTCCCCGCTTGATGTATTCGTAGTTCCGATATGCCTCCGCGGTGTCCAGGAGGTTCACCCCCAGGTCCATCGCGCGGCGGATGAGAGCCGCGCCCTCATCCAACCCCAGATTAGCCTGAAGGGGACCCATAGTAAGGGTCCCCAGCGCAAGTCTGGATACATTCAATCCGGTATTCCCCAACCGGCGGTATTCCATGTCGTCCTCGCTCAGTCCACGTCCTCGAATCTATCAGCAAGTCTCTTCATCACGTCCGGAAGAGTAGTGTACTCCATCTCGTCCAGGGGCAACCTCCCCGGCTCGAACGGTCCGAGACCCCTTATATACTGGGCGATGTCGTTGGCGATCTGCCTCGCCTTGTCGAAGCTCTTGTCGGCGAACATGTCGCGTGGCCCCACGAGATTGCCGTTACACAGCTGGAAACCGAGCGCGACGGCCCTCGGCGGCCCGTCAAACCTGGTGGGAGTGGCGTCCTCCATGGCGACGGGCATGAGGGGGCCGTTGTTCGAACCTCTCATCCAACCGGCCACCAGGTGCGGGTTGGCGAACGCCTCGAGAGCCTCGCCGACGGCCGGCATACCGCTCTGGCATCGTACGATCATCGAGGGGTCGTCCTTACCTATGTATCTGCCCGCCATCAGGTTGAGCCTCTGGGTTGTGGAAGTCGCGCATATCTCGCCGAGTGTCTTCGAATACACCGACTTGATGCAATACCTCCCGGGCGCCCCGATGAACACCAGCATGTCGTAAACCTCTTCCGGGCAACCGAACACGACCTTCTTGTGACCTATCAGGTCGTGCACCTCGAACTTGAAGCCGCTGTGCATCTTCGGATCGATCACCAGGCCTATGGTTGTGAACGGGTCCGCGAACATCTTGTATAGCGGATAGTTCCATGCTCCGGGTTCCGTCTTGTCGGCCATGAATACTATAATGGGTTCGGCCTGCCTCTCGACGAACTCCATCTCGGCGACTCCAGGGCCCATGCCCTTGACGTTCCCAGAGAAGGCGTCGGAAAGAAGATCCTGGCCCGCCCCATAAAGCTTTAACTCTTTGGCAACGGCCGTGCACGCGAGGAAGGTATCCCACGCCAGCTCGTGGATCGCTGGGCAATCAACGCCGTTGCGATGGGTCATGATGAGGTTGATGTCGTCACCAACAGTCGCCACGTAGGAATCGATAAGCAGGTTGGAACCCCTCTTGTCCAGGGTTTCCCTGGCCTTATCGATAAGTCTTGGGTGGACACTGGAGTGCCCGACATACCCGCCGACGTCCGCTTTGATTACGGTCACTGTCACCTTTTGAGGCAACCAAACCGCCTCCCAGATATTTGGTCAAAACCAATCTATAGTTTCTTGCTTGGGGGGGATAGTCCTTCATTCGGCGACGCGCAACCGCACATTACGGAGGCAGAGGATTCAGTATGGGCGCCACGTCCTCCGCGTCCTGAACACTCTCACGAGCGCGGCGCCCGCCACGAACCCGCCGATGTGCGCCCACCACGCGACACCTGCCCCGACCTGCGAGGAGCCGACGCTTGCGACCCCGCTAGCCAGCTGCAGGACGAACCAGAGGAATAGGAATACCACTGCGGGGACTTCCGTGACGCTCCAGAATACCACAAGGGGGATCAGCGCCAGGATGCGCGAACGGGGATAGGTGATGAAGTACGCCCCCAGGATCCCCGCGACTGCCCCGGACGCGCCCACCGTGGGGATGGTCGAATTGAAGTTGAACAACAGGTGAGTGAAGCCGCTTACAGCCCCGAGGAGCAGGTAGAACAATAGATAGCGCAAATGCCCCATCCTGTCCTCGATGTTGTCGCCGAAAACCCATAGATAGAGCATGTTGCCTCCAACGTGGAGCGGGCCGCCGTGCAGGAATTGGGAAGTGAGCAACGGCACGACCGACGCCGTGCCCGCCGTCGCGAACTTGGCCGGAACCAGGCCGTACGTCCTGAAGAGTATATCGACCTGCTTCTCGGGCAAAGTCATTTCGTACAGGAACACCAGGACGTTAACGGCTATGAGCAGGACATTGATCACCGGAAAGTGTCTAGATCGTATGCTGTCACGAAGGGGTATCAATTCCTTCCCTCCCTTGCGCCGTACCTCCATATACTATTCCGGCATCCGGCCGCTGGTATGACAGGGACGGACACAATTAAGGCCACCTTGCGGTGGTCTCAATCCCCGTTCCGGACCCCCATGCGTAAATTATCCTTCCAGGTAATTCTTTACCAGCTCCTCCAACAACTCGTCCCGCTCCAGCCGTCTCACGAGGCTCCTCGCGCTCTTATGGCTCGTGATATACGCGGGATCGCCCGAAAGCAGGTAGCCCACTATCTGATTGATGGGGTTATATCCTTTTTCTTTCAACGCCTGATAGACTTGAGTAAGAACGTCACGGGCATTGTACGTTTCTTCCGGCTTGACCTTGAACATCCTCGTGCTCTCGACAGGCTCAACCATGATACAGCCTCCCCAAGGGATAATCAGGCGGTCTTACTCTTCGGCGCGCGGGGTTCCTTCTCCTTCAGTCTTTCCCACCGATCCACGCGCGCCCGCCGTAGTCAATGACGCCGCATCCCCCGTCGGGGTTCCTATAATCGCAGCGCCGCCAGAATTTGATCCCTCGCGACCTCTGCCGCCCTCTGGAGAGCGGCCTCCGTCCTCGCGGCGTCCTTGGCTCCCGCCTGCGCCATATCGGGACGGCCTCCGCCGGCGCCGCCGGCCTCCCGAGCCGCCTCACCGACTATTTTTCCCGCGTGTACCCCTTTTCCAACCAGATCCTTCGTAACCATTACCACGAAATTCGTCTTGCCGTTTACGACCGCCGCCAGCGCGACGACTCCAGAACCGATCCGCTCGCGGATGGAGTCCCCGGCCGATCTCAACGCATCCAGGCTCGCGGCCGCAACACGGCCGCACGCGACCCTCGATTCGCCCACGCGGACCGCGGAAGACACGATCTCGTCCACCCCGCTCTGCGCCATCCTGATTTTAGCCGTCTCGATCTCGTGCTCAAGGGCCTTGACCCTCGCCGCCATCTCAGCCACCCTGACGGGGACCTCCTCAGGCGATGCGCGAAGTATGGAGGCCGCCTCTCCCAGCGCCATCTCGACAGCCCTCAGGCGATCCAGGACCGCGTGGCCCGTAACCGCCTCGAGCCGCCGTAGACCCGTCCCTATTCCAGATTCCGAGACGATCCTCACAAGACCGATCCGACCGGTGGATGCCGCGTGCGTTCCACCGCAAAGCTCCTTGCTGGCCCCGCCTATCCCGACTACCCGCACCCTGTCACCATACTTCTCCCCGAAGAGGGCTACGGCTCCGGCCGCCCTGGCCTCTTCCAGGCCCATTTCCGTCGCTTCGACGTCAAGATCATCGAGG